>MNYA01000007.1 GCA_001872985.1 bacterium CG2_30_54_10
AAGAGGAGGTCAGGAAAGCGGCTTTGGTCAATCTGAGGCGGTACGCAGGGACGGCAGCGGAACTCGAAGCTTGCAGGAAAGATTCTAAAACCGGGGATTCGGTTAAGACCAACAGAGCGCTTCCGGCGTTTGACTGCATAAAGGCGCCCTGCACCAGCACCTGCCCGGCGGGCCAGGATATTCCAGCATATCTTTACTTCACCGCCCAAGGCGATTTTGCCAGGGCTTACGATGTGATACTTCGTACCAATCCTTTCCCGAACGTGCTGGGTATGGTCTGCGACCACCATTGCCAGCATCGTTGCACACGCTCAAATTACGATTCATCCCTGCTTATCCGGGAAGTAAAAAGATTTATCGCCGACAAAGGCGGGAACGGCCGACGCCCTCAGCCCGCCGCCCCAAACGGCAAGAAAGCTGCGATCATCGGGGCCGGGCCTTCAGGACTTGCATGTGCCTATTTCCTCGCGCTCGACGGCTTCAAGGTCACGGTCTTCGAAACAAAAGCCTTTGCCGGCGGAATGGTCAGCGATGCGATTCCAAGCTTCAGACTGACCGAAGAAGCCATCCGGAGAGACGTTGAAAATATACGGGCGCTGGGGGTCGAGATCCGATACGACCAGAAGATCGATCGTCAGCGGTTTGCCGGCTTGCGCAAAGAAAATGATTTCGTTTACATCGCGATCGGGGCTCAAGAAGCCAAGAAGATGGAAGTTCCCGGGGAAGACGCCCGGGGGGTCTACGATTGCCTGAAGTTCTTGTCGGACGTCAGACGCAACCGCGCCACCGCCATTGGGCCGCGGGTTGCCGTGGTTGGTGGCGGAAACTCGGCCATGGATGCAGCCCGAACCGCCCAGCGCCTTGTCGGAGAGTCGGGAAAAGTCATCGTTGTCTACCGCCGGACGCACCGGGAAATGCCAGCCGACCAGGAAGAGATCCTCGCCACGATCGAGGACGGCGTTGAGTTTCTCGAACTCCAGGCTCCGGTTGAGGTGGTCATCCGCGATGGAAAAGCGTCAGCGCTCAAATGCCAGAAGATGAAACTCGGCCAGAAGGGCCCTGACGGCCGTGCGAAGCCCGAAAAAATATCCGGGGCAATCGAGGAGATTCCCTTCGACACCATTATTCCGGCAATCGGCCAAAACCTCTCCCCTGACTTCATCGAAGCCGCTGACCTGAAAGCCGACCCCGGAACCGGAATGACCAGGATCGAGAATGTTTTCGCCGGAGGTGACGCAGTCCGCGGTGGGGCAAGCATCGTCAAGGCGGTGGCCGACGGCAAGCTCGCGGCAACGAGCATCATTTCCAAATCAGGTGGATCGCTCGATTCCAGCCCAGCCCGGTTCAAAAAAGGACTTTCCCTTGAACAATTCCAGCAACGGGCGTCTCAAAGGTTTCCCGGCCTGAAGATTTCCAGCCTGCAGATGCCCAACCCGCAGGTGCTCGGCTCGCGGATGACCAGCTCGCAGGTGCTCGGCTCGCGGATGACCAGCTCGCAGGCGCTCGGTTCGCGGATGACCAGCCCGCGGATTCCCGACGGCGAGATTGGCCAAATGAAGGGCTTCACCCCGATTATCCGAGAGCTAACCGAAGTCGAAGCGGTTGAAGAAGCCAAAAGATGCCTATATTGCAACGATATCTGCAACATCTGCGTGACGGTCTGTCCGAACCGGGCGAACAGATCGTACAAAGTGAATCAGATTGATATTCCGATCGTGAAGGCAGTTCGTGACGGTGAAGGATACAGGCTTGAAACTGAGCGCACCATGCGGCTTTCCCAGGATGTCCAGACGCTCAACATCGGCGATTTCTGCAATGAGTGCGGCAACTGCGCGACCTTCTGCCCGAGTTCAGGGGCTCCGTACAGAGACAAGCCGAAATTCTATCTGACCCCGGAAAGCTTCAATCGCGAGAAAACCGGTTACCACCTGACTCCCGCTTCTCTTCTAGCGCGGGACGATGGAACTGATGAGCGCCTCGAAGCCAGAAACGGGGTTTTTTGGTATGAGGGCCGCGGAGTTCGAGCCCGGCTCAATCCGCTCACACTTGTCGTGGAGACGGTAATGAAATCTGACAACCCCCCCACCGAGATCCTTCTGGAAAGGGCGGTTTTGCTTGGAATCCTGTTCCAATCATTGAGGGGAGCCTGCTTCAGTTGATCGATTCATAGTCGGTTATTGCAAACTTGGAGACGCGATTTTTTGCATCTCCACAAGGAGTTGACGATGGGAAAAATTTTCGAAGATCTGAAATCCGGAAACGCATCACTTGCCGTTGTAGGCCTTGGATATGTCGGCCTTCCGCTCGCACACGCGTTTGCGAAGAAGTTCAAGGTGATCGGTTATGATTTCAACCATCACAAGGTTGATCTCTTGAAAAATGGAATCGACCCGACCGGAGAGGTTCCTCGTGGTGGGTTGAAGGATGTCGATATCGAGTTCACGACCGACCCATCGAGGTTGAAGAGCGCTGGATTCATTATCGTGGCAGTTCCCACGCCGGTCGACAAGAACAAGCGTCCTGACCTGACGCCGTTGATCGGCTCCTCCGAATCAGTCGGCGAAAACATGCCCAAAGGGGCGATTGTAGTTTATGAGTCGACTGTTTACCCGGGCGTGACCGAAGAAGAGTGCGTTCCGATTCTTGAAAAATTATCCGGGATGAAGCTTAACAAGGGTTTCACCGTCGGCTACAGCCCGGAACGGATCAACCCCGGAGACCGGCAACATCGGCTCGAAAGCATCGTAAAAATTGTCTCAGGATCAACCCCCGAGACGCTGAAACAGGTGGCGCAGGTTTATGGCGCGATAATCAAGGCCGGCATCCACCAAGCCTCATCAATAAAGGTAGCTGAGGCGGCGAAGGTGATTGAGAACACGCAACGAGACTTGAACATCGCCCTGATGAACGAACTAACGCTCGTTTTCCATAAGCTCGGTATCGACACAAAGGAAGTACTCGCAGCCGCCGGAACGAAATGGAACTTCCTGAAGTTCGTTCCAGGGCTGGTCGGCGGTCACTGTATTGGGGTCGACCCCTACTATCTGACCTTCAAGGCAGAGGCGCTGGGCTACCACCCTGAGGTGATCTTGGCCGGCCGGCGAATCAACGACGGCATGGGAAAATTCGTGGCTGAAAATACGGTAAAGCAAATGATCGCTGCTGGAAAAACCGTCAAAGGCGCCCGTGTTCTGATTCTAGGGCTTACTTTCAAGGAGAACATCGGCGATTTGCGGAACAGTCGCGTCGTCGATATCATCGCCGAACTCAAGGAATACGGGGTCTGTGCGATCGTGCATGATCCCGTTGCGTTACCCGATGAGGCCTTCAAGGTATACGGCCTCCGCACTCATCAGACCATGAGGGGAATCCCCGCGGTCGATGCAGTCGTCCTTGCCGTTGCCCATGACGAGTACAAAAAAATTTCGCTGAAGAAACTTGCCGCAATCTGTAGCCGTGGCGATAAAGCGCCGGTTCTTATCGATGTGAAATGGGTTATTGACCCCTCAGATGCCCGCCGGGCGGGTTTCGTCTACTGGCGATTATAATTTAGTAAAGGGAATAGAGGGAATAAAGGGAACAGCCTTTTCGGCTAGGGTCTGGCCACGGTTCAGTCTTTCCCGCAAGGTTGCCGATACATTGACCTGTATTATGGTCAGGAGGCAAACCTGGGCGTTAGCCCTATTGTTCCTGCTTGCCGTGGTTACGGCAGCGCAGGCGACCATCGACTTCGCGCAAACGGACAAGCTGTCGGAGTCGTTGGACGCTCTTGAACGCCTGTACGAAAAAGAGAAATGGGATCTGGCCATCAAACAAGGCCGAATCCTTATGAATGAAGCCCCCCAAGGAAGCCCGGTTCGACAGCGAGCCTACGACATAGTTGTTCTTGCTCTCGATAAGCAAAGCACCGGAAAGCTGGCTCAGGAAAGGGTTGAGTTCCAGGAAAAGCAAAAGAAAACGTCGGCTCAGCTCACCGCCGAAGGCAACAAGCAATTGGCGGATAAAAAATTCGATGAAGCGATTACAAGCTTCAAAGGCGCAATCCGGGCGTTCGGAGGCGATTCCGAAGTTTGGTACCTTCTCGGCTACGCATTTGGCGAAAAAGGCGACAAGCAGGAAGCGGCATCTGCATACAAGGCCTGCCTCAAATTGAATCCGACACATCCTCGCGCCTTGTTCCACATGGCGGAGCTGACCTACGCCCTCAAGAATGCCGCCGAAGCCGAAGACTACACCCACCGTCTGATCGCAGCGATCGACAAGCGAATCGAGGAACTGACCCAGGCATTCCTCGAACAAAAGGGCGCCAAGCTCAACGACAAGGCGATCGCAACCGCCCGGAAGGTCAACGCCCTGAAAAAAAACCTTGCGCAGGCCACCTACGTCTATGGGCTGCTGGCAAAGGCAGCCGGCGATTACACCGCCGCCAAGGAATCCTTCAAACGTTCGACCCAACTCGATCCAACCAACCTCGACGCATTCTACCACCTCGGCCGGGCCTTCCTGAAGCTCAGAACATTCCACCAGTCATCTATCGCCTTCGAACAGGCGGTCGGGATGGGCGAATCCCGGGTTCGCGATCTGAAAACACAGGCAAAAAAATTCCTCGACCAAAACAAATCCGACGAGGCCGTCGAGGCCGAGATGAAAGCGAAAACCATACAAAAACGTATGGTACAGAGTTACTACGGCTTGGCCATCTGCAATTGGAGCCATCAGGATGTCAGCGGAGCGATGGAATCAGTCGAGAAGGCGCTGGAAATCGATCCTGATTTCATGGAAGGCCGGTTCGCCAGGGCGATCTTCCTTGCGAGCCGACGCGAGTTCATGAACGCCGTCGCCGAGATGCGCGAAGTCCTCAAAAAGGCGCCGCCAAACAGTTCTGAAGCTGTCCGGGCGATCGAAGCAATCAAACTACTCATGGGCCAACTGACCGCCAAGGAACCGGCCTTCTCCGGCCTTCCCAGTGAGGAACCTCCTAAAATCTTCATCTACCAATCAGGAAAGCAGGTAAAGTTCCTTCCCGGAATGGGGGGCAGGAAAACTCAAAAGGAGCTAGAAGCAGTCTACCCAGGCTTCTCAGAGGTACAATCCCTCCTCGACCATCGGAATATTCCGGAGGCAATTCGCCGCCTTCTTGCCATGCAAATGGAGCACCAGCACATCGCGGAAATCCCGAGCGTTCTCGGCTGGTGTTACATGGAATTGGGTCGCTTCGAGGAGGCCCTCGATTCCTTCAAGAAGGCAAGGGCGATCGACCCGCGCAATGCCGAATGCCTTGCGAATATAGCGTATGTTTTCTCCCTCAAGAACAAGAACCTCGATCAGGCGCTGGAATTGGCCAATCAGGCGATCGATCTCGAACCTGGTCGGGCCGAGTTTCATCACACCCGGGGATGGGTCTATTTCAAGCTCGGCGAGATCGACAAAGCCACGGCCGACCTTCAAGAAGCTCTGAAGATCCAGCCGGGCTACATCCTTGCGCGATACAATCTTGGCTTGCTTTCCTATCTCGCAATGGATTACACCAAGGCCCTCGACTGCTTCGATCAGGTGCTGATGGCTAAACCCGATCACACGAAAGTCTCCCTTTTCAAGGCGATCACCCTCGCAAAGACCAATAACGCCTCTGAAGCCATTGCCCTTCTCGATGAATTGGCAAAAAAACTTCCTCCGACGGAGGTCGTCGCAAAAGTCGTCAAGAACCTGCACGACCGGATCAAAGCCGCTCATGAAAGACATACCGACCTTCCGATTCCGAAGATCAAGAGCACCGTCCCGGTCAAAGAAATGCTCAAAAAGGCCATGTTCTTCAGAAGCAAGGGCTTGGTCAACCACGCCAGGGAGACTTATCTCGAGCTGCAGCGCCTGGCGCCCAACGAGTTCGAACCTTGGTATCAGCTCGGCGACATGTACGCCCGATGGGGACTCAGCGGCCCCGCAATGCGGGCATGGGATGTTGCCCGCAGGATCAATCCGGAACATTACGAACTACAGTTGAACTACGGGAAAATGCAGTATCGTTTGATGCAGCGGAAACCCGCACGGGAAGCATTTGTGAAAGCCCAAGGCATCAATCCCGAAGATCCGAATCCGCCATATTATCTTGGCTTGATGGCCTACGAAGACCACGAGTTCGAATCGGCGGAAAGCTACGCGCTCGGCGCCCTCCGCTCAAACCCGCGCCACCTCAAGTCCTGGGCACTGCTCGGGATGACAAGAATCCGGCTCGGCCGCTACAAACCGGCCCGCGATGCCTACGAGACACTCTTCCTCCACGCTCCGGCAGATGCTTCAATTAAGCGGCACGCGCAAAAGAAACTTTGGGAAATTTCAAGGCTGATGGCCCCTGACAGGGCGCCATCCTTCGAGCACGCCCAAGATGTAGGCAAGCAGATCGAGGAAAGAAATTCCGGCAGCGACCAACCCCCGGAACCTCTTCCGCCGCCGAAACTCGCCAAACTGGAAGAATACGGACCCACTATGAAATACGACGAAAAAATGTGGGTTCTCAAGCATCTCCAAAAATTCCCGACACTTGGCCGCCAGTCCCGCTACTCCACCCGGACTGGAAAATCCCCTGAACTGACGTTCGAAGAACGGCGCTGGGTGAGCAAAAAACTCGAGAATTTCAAATCAAACGCGTTGAAATACGCTCCGCCAGAGATGAAAGTGACTTCGAAGTATCAGTTGCATGAACCGGTCAAGCCCTCTCGAAACCCCGACAAGGCCGATGAATTTCTCAAGAAGGGAATGGCGTCAGCCGAGAAGGGTTTGCTGACCGAAGCGCTCGCCGCCTTTTCCAAAGGAAGGGAAGCCTCGCCTCACAACCTCGAGGTGCTGATGAACCTGGGTTTCCTGCACCTGCTGGCCGGAAATTTCAAAGACGCTTTCGAAGCGGTTGGCCAAGCCACCATCGATTTTCCGACCCAGCCCTTCCCGAGGCTCGCACTCGGAAATCTCTATTGGCTCGGTGGAAAAGGAAAAGAAGCCGTCGAACAGTGGCAGTTGATGCGCGGCCCGGTCCGATTCGACCCTGAATATGTCTTCGTTGGCCGATCGGAATCTATCTGGAAACGAATTCTCGACATTAACCCAGGCGATGTGGACGCGCACTCGAATCTTTGCATCATCTATCTTTTCACTGGAAAATTCCCGGAAGCGATAACCGAGTGCAAAAACGTTGTTTCGCTAGCCCCAAGCCGAGCGGAGCATCAATTTTATCAAGCCATGGCCGAAACCGTGTTGTATCTGAAGTCCAAGTCTCAGACACACAAAAAGGAAGCCAGAGGTCTGCTCAATGTTTTGGAATTCCTCGCCCCGCCGTTCCCCCATGCACGCATGTTGCGCATGTATCTGGATACACTGTGAACCGGGAGTCGCGAATGGTGCTAATCTCAGGCCGACCTTTGGTCTTGGTCTCGTTCAAGCTCATGCCCAAGCTCAATCTCATGCCCAAGCTCATGCCCCAGCCCCAGCCCCAGCCCAAACCCAAGCCCTTGCGTACGTTAATGCGTACGCTCACGTTCACGTTCACGTTCATGCTCATGCTCATGCTCATGCTCATGCTCGTTCCCGTGATTGCTCGGGGGGAGCAGGTTCACCTGACGGACCTTGGTGATTTCGAGGTCTATTCGGCCCCGGGTTCCGGAAAAAAAGCAAATGGGGCGAAACCGCTTCTTGAAGAAACTTCACGAAACGCAATGAACAATGACGGACTGCTCGGTTATTTCGTCTCCGAAACCGCCGACAAGCTCGCGGCGGGGCAGATGTTTGCCGGAGCCAGGTTCGAGTTTCACGACCTCACTTCGCGTCGGGGAACGGCGTACCGAGTTGAAGACAAGGGCTCCGTTTCCTCGTTGCTTCTGTCGGTCAACTACATCGGGGAGTGGGCCGAGTGGGCGGTCACGATTCCGATGCACCGCTGGGATCTGTCAGCACCAAGAACCTACAATCGTATGGCTGACTCGAATGAGGGAATTGGAAATCTCCGCCTCGGCTGGAAGGCGACGTACCTACCGGACCGGTCGTATTATCGTTTCGCTTACGGCGCGGTCGCCAACGTCACGACCGGAAACCCGGAGACCATGCTTCCGGCGGGTTCCAGGCGAGAGGACGAGTTGAAACTTTACGGCTGCGTGACGACCCGTGAAACCGACTGGGCGGTTGCAAACCTGGAGCTTGGCGCGATCGTGAACTCCGGAAATCATGACGACCGGTTCATCTTCGGTCTTTCGATGAGTTACGAGGCGAGCCGGCATGCCACATTGATCGGCGAGCTGGTGGGCGAAATCCAAGGTGGGAACGACCAGGACACGATGGATCTCATCGCCGGAATCCGACTCGCCCCGACCAGGCAGTCGGTGCTGGAGTTCGCCTATACGAAGAATCTCCGCACCTTCCGCGAATATGGCTTCGACGACCGCCTCCAGATCGGAACCACTATCCGCTGGTAGGGGTAAAGCGCGACTAACAATGTCCGCTAAATTTCTCGGTTCGGCCCCAAATAGTGGACGCGGCATCTTGCCGCGTCGCAGCGGCTGGTAACCACTGCCACTTTTTCGCTGAATTCCGACAGAACATTTTAAAGCAGGCATTGAAACATGAATTTAGTGAAGTTTGGCAGTCACGGGGTAAAGATAGCTATTTCAGCCGGTTGTCCAGTTCGTTGATAAAGTTCAGCGAAAGAGTCGCTTCTTTAGAACCGGCAGGGGAAAGGCGGACCACGCGGGAAAAAATTTCCCGGGCCATTCGGCCGGCCTCATTATCGCCTTTGAGAAACATCAGATCGGTATAAGCATTTCCCATGGCCATTAAAAGGCGGACATTCTCGGGTTCTTTCTCAAGGCCGACCTGCAGAACCGCGATTGCATCACGGATCCGGGCATCGCGAGAAAGGCGGTTAGCCTCGTCGATGATGGCGTCGACATCCATCTGTTTCAGGGCCAGGTCGTCCAGGCGTGGGGTGAAACTCGCTGCTTCCGACGCTACGCGTTGCGAGGCAATCCT
>MNYA01000189.1 GCA_001872985.1 bacterium CG2_30_54_10
GAAATAACTGTTACATTCTGGTTCATCGACCGGCCATAAGGGGCCGTAAAAACAACAACCATTGTTATAGTTATTGTTTAACGGAAATAACTGTTACATTCTGGTTCATCGACCGGCCATAAGGGGCCGTAAAAACAACAACCATTGTTATAGTTATTGTTTAACGGCCCCTTAGATAAGGAAATTCTTGAGAAAAATGCTCGGAATAAAATTCGTGTTCATCAGTGTTTAGCCATCGTAGAAAAAATATTGGAGAAGCCAAAGTAGGCTTAACTAAGCACCATTCGCGCGTGCCCCCCTTCTGTGAGGAGTTACCGTTTTCCCTTACCTTGGAAGTGTTGAATACCAGCCGCCGAAAACGGCAACATGGTAGGCGAGAAGGTAGAATGTGACTGTTCCCCGATAAATCCTCGCACCCTTTTTGTCGGGTGAGAAAATGTAATAGATGCCGGCCAAAACGACGAGAACTGAAATCGCTCCCGCTGGAACAAACAACTGAAAAGCATTTTGAGAAAATTTAATCGAGGCTGTCAGCCAAAGAGCGCCAAGCGCGAGGGCCAGGTTCACCGAGAGAAGCCCGACCGCCCCGACAGGCCTTAGCCGGGCAGAGTATGAATCGACGCCATCGCGTTCCTCCTCGCGACCGAGGGTCTTTCGACCGAACTCGAAAACGTTGAATACAAACCAGTTTCCGAGGGCAAAAATGAGAAAAGATCCTTCCGCCAGAACGGGGGGTTGCCCGGTAGCCACGGCCTGAATTTGCACTCCGAGAAGCGCCGCAGAGAAGGTGTGGGTAATTGCGTAAAGCTCGAGTCGCGGACGCAACCAGTCCCCAACGAAAAACTCCATGCGCATCAGAAGAGTGAAGGCCAGAAAGCAGACATACGCGGAAAAAACACCCCACCCAAGATTAGCTGCAATCGCCAATTCGCTCAGCAGGCACAAAAGTGTTGCGGTGCCAAACTCGGGTAGACCTATAAGGCCTCGCGCAAGGGGCCTCTCGGGGTGGAATTCCCTGTCGACAGCGTAGTCCTTCACTTCATCGAACAGCCGCATGTGCAGAAAGCAAAGCCAGATAAGAACGTACCCGGCCCCCAGCCTGCCCCAGGGGATCACGCTCTCGGAAGATGGAAGCCAGGCAATTCCGACGTTAGCGGCAAAGAAAGCAAGAACCATCATGGACAGGGAAAGAGGTTCGTGCCGTTCACGCAGGAACTGAAGCCATCTTCCCAGCATCTGCATCATCGCCTTCATCTCAGGTCCGGCGTGAACCGGCCTACTTCTTAGCCAGAAGCCGGTCGCGGAGAAGGCCGTATTCCACCTTGCTGTGATGCCGCGGGTCCATGGGGATATTTTCTATCTTGCCCAGAAAGTCGCATGGAATTTTGGCGTCTCGAAGCTGGCCTTCAAGTTCCCGCAGGATGGCTTCCGATCGATCGGCTGCCATGTCCTTCAATTCAACCAGAGCGTAGGCTTTCTCTCCAAGATCGGGATCAGGCAAACCAACGAAAGCCGCCTGTTTGACATCAGGGTGCCTCTTGAGAAGCATCTCAACCTTCACAGGAAAAAGCATCTCGTCCTTCCGGGCGATTGCATTGTGAACTCTTCCAACCAACCAGAGATTGCCCTGGGAATCAAGATTTCCCAGATCGCCGGTGCGGTGCCAGACCTTCCCGTTCGCCTCGATGATCTTGGTCTTCGCGACTGCGCCGGGATCATTGAAATAAGATTTGCATACGTGCAAACCCGAAACGACAATTTCCCCGACGCTTCCGGGGGAAACCTCTAATTGCCCCCAGTCATTGTTTTCGAGCCGGATCGAGGTTTTCCGAATCTTGATGAATTTCACTTCGAGTCCTTCGGCGAAGTGGCCGACATTCACGCCCTCGCCGTTCCCCAAGCCCTGTTTCGGGTGGAGAATATCGTTGGCCTCAATGTGAGCGATCGGCTCGACCTCGGTGGAACCGTAGAGAACCCAGACCTCCGATTTGGGAACGGCCTTTTTCATCAAGGCAAGAGTCTCATTGCTTATCGGAGCTCCGCCGGTGATGACGCGTCGAACGTTGGGCATCGTTGTTTTGTACTCATGGCAAAATTTTGCTACACCCACCACCATCGCGGGAGAAAGCGTGGCGCTTGTAATCCCGAAACTTAGCATCTGACTTACGAGCATCATCGGATCTTTCTCTGACGGCCGGCCGATATCAATGACCGGGATTGCGGTTTTCACGCCCGCGGCCAGGTTATTCAGGGAGAAGATCGGAAATGCGGGAAGGTCGACATCCTTATCGGTGTAAGGGATGCACTTGTTCAGCGCGTAGTGCTGGGCGGCCAGAAACTGGTGCGTTCGGTTGGCCCCTTTGGGCGACCCTGATGAACCGGTGGTGAAGGTGATCAGCGCGGTTTCATTCCCTTCCACTGCTTCAACCGTTGTAAAAGGTTTCGCCGCTACAAGCTTGTCGAGAGACGTGGAATAGACGCCCTTGTGAGGCCCGACAACGATCTTGATAGGAATAGCGGCCAAGTCGGGTTCCCCGGTACAAAGGGCGAACGCCTGCTCGAAGCTGATCATCGATTTGGCCCCGGCAATGCGTGCGCTGACGCCGAGTTGGTCGCGCCGTGCCCAGGAGTCGAGAAAAACAGCGCTGGCGCCGATCATTTGGACGGCAGCCATTGTCTGATACAAGGGTAAGGACATTGGCAGGAAGATGATGACCCGATTTCCATGTTCGAGTCCGGCTTCTCTGAGACCTTGGGCCGTGTGGCAGATCAGGTCGTAAAATGCCCCGAACGTAATCTTCTGCTGCTGCATCTCGGTAACGACTGAATTTCCCCAAACAATGGGCTTGCTTTGGTCAACCCAGCAAAAAGCTATTCCTTCGGGGTTCTGGTCGGCGTGATGCTTGATGAAGTTTACGACATTGTTCTTCTCGGATTTGCCGTCAAAGAAGCCGTAGGCCTTGTTATTCAACTGCTCGAATTCGGACATGGCGTTCCTCCTTAAAAACCCTCGCTTTCGGATGCATCAAACTACCACAAATTCAGTAAATCGAACAAGGGAACAAATTTGAGGTAACTTCTCTCAATAAAGGAGGGCGCGTGCCCGCTCCCTTTGAAGCGCGACCAACAAAACATGCGAAATGCTCGTCGGACCCGCGACAGAGGGATTGTCATTGCGAGGCGCATTGCGCCGAAGCAATCCAGCGACGTCGGAGATTGCTTCGCTTCGCTCGCAATGACGCCAAAGGGCTGGAGCTTAGCTGATCCTGGTAACCACGCTTTGAAACATTACGAAAAAAGTTAAAGCAGAAACCCCCGGCGACGAATGCTCTGAATCTGGGCATAGGTCGGATTCCGTCGGTGTGGAAAACCGCTCGAGCGATTGGGTTCACCGATCGAGGGCCCTCGCTTTTCAATCGTCTGAAGGACGGAAATAAGGGCATCGGCTTCGATCCGGCTCGATGCCATCGGTATGTCAGGGTAGCTACGGCAGCCCTTCACATTGACCTCACACCGAACTATCAGTCGGCCATCATCGATCTTTTTATTCATCCAATGGATCGTGAAGCCGACCGGGAGACCTTCCGACCAGGCCCAGAGGTCGCACATCGTTCCGCGGTTGTCTGGAAGCAAACCATGGTGGATGTTGATACAACCGAGTTTGGGAACCCCGAGAACCTCGTCTTTGAAAATATTCCGCGTTCGCTGGTTGACGATCAAATCAGGCAAGCGGCTTTTCAGCCAGGCAAGCGCTTCGACCGAGTTCATGCTTCCGCACCGAAAGATCGGGATTCCACGTTGTCGAAGGATGCGAACCCTCTGGTCTCCAAACCGGCTGGTGATAAGATTCTTCAACAAAACCACCCCAACCCTCGGAGCGCCCATAACCTGCAGACCTGCCACATTCCGCAAAACGTACCATGTTGGAATCCGAAGAAGTACCATCCCTAGTACCTCTACTCCTGGCGGAAGGCGCCCCGGGTTGGTCACTTCCGTGACAAGATGAAGGTAGTTGTCCCGGACGTACGTCACATCAGAGGTGACATAGATGACCTTCATTTTCGGGCCGGGGCCTCCATTCCGGCTTGGCGGCCGTATCGAGCGTGCGCATCCGCGAACTCATCCGCAGCCATGGCGGCGATGAGCGAGATCTCACCGGCAAGCACCGCCCCGGCCACGATCTCGCCCATTTTTCGGGCTTTGCGGGGCCCGTCGCAATCAAGGATCTGAAGGCACAATTGCTGGGTGGGCAGGCGCGTTCCGCCACCCACGGTTCCGATCATGATTCCGGGCATTGTAACGGATGCGACCAGGTGGCCATCCCGTTTTTCCAGTTGGGTTACCCCCGTTGCGGATTCCGCCACGCAGGCTGGATCCTGGCCGCAGGCGATGAAAATAGCGGCCAGTACATTGGCATAATGTGCCTGGCAGCCGAACGAATGCGCATGCAACGCGCTCATCTGTGATACCGAAGAAAGCTTTACCATCCTGTCGCTTGTTGTGTGGAGCAATTTTTCAACCAGATCGTCAGGTATTCCGACCTCGGCTATCACACGTTTTCCCCGATTGCGGGTAAAGTTGATGGCGTTTATCTTCTTGTCTCCGGAAAGATTCGTTTCGAGGAACCAGTCCGAGATCTGCCCTTTAAACTCCCTCAAAATGTACTCAACCGCCTTATGGGTCGCGATTGTTGTCATGTTCTGACCGGAGGCATCCCCGGTAGCGTAGACGAATCGCAGGCACAAGTTCGAACCCATCGGGAATTGCTCCACCGCATTGAGTTTTCCGAAACGCGTGGTTGACTCCGCGACTTCCTTCAATGCAGAAAAAATCTTCGGAATCCAATCGGAAAATGCAAGCATTTCGGGAATTCCACGGAACATGAACAACGGCGCTCGGACCAGGCTGTCGGCAAGCACCTTAACTCTTGCCCCACCCGACATGGTAATCACCTGGGCTCCACGGCAGATGGAGGAAACGAGTGCGCCTTCAGTTGTCGCAAGCGGAACGTAGTAGTCACCGTTGGCGAATTCGCCAATTATCCGAAGAGGACCGACAAGGCCTAACGGAACCTGCGAGAAACCGAAGAATCCCTCTATGTTTCCCGCGAACGGAAGTGGATCATCGGGGCGGGGGATCCCTTTGATGTTGCCGACAACGTGCTTTTGAAGGAACTGCTGTCGTATTTTGACTGCCTCCCGGCTGTAATCCAGCAGCGGAGGGAGCGCGGGTGCATCGTTGGTGGGAATCTCGATCCCTTTCAACTTGTCGAGATAACCCCCTTCTTTAATCAGGGCGAAAAGGCCGCCGAAGTCACGTACCTGCCGGCCGATGAGTTGCTTCAAAGATAACCCGAAAACTTCTTCGAGGTGGGAAATCAACGCGATGATTCCCAACGAGTCGAGCTGCAGGAACTCGACCAGCCGCTTGCCCGGAGTGATCTGGTCGGACGGCACATTCAGAAAATGGGCAACAACGCTTTTGAATTTGTCGAAAATCTCCTGGTCCTCTGTGTCAGGTGCTGGGGACGCTTCTTTCGGCAGGGCGGATGAACCCTCAGAAGCCGCATGCACCGAGGGCTGCGCCCTGGAAACAGCGGCACGCACAGAGCTCTGTGCCGCCGAAACAGCAGCCATGGAAGTTTGCTCTTCGGAAGCTTTCAGGCCAAGGCTTTCTACAAGAGAGTTCCGCTTCACCTTGAAGCTTGACGATCGCGGCAGAGGAGTTTCTAGCATGATAACGCGGCGGAACCGTTCCCATTCCGGCCAACCCGCTGTCAGGCGGTCGAGCTCGTCTTGGATCGAGGCCACGGCGGGGGTTTCCTGTTGCTCGGCGAAAAACTCTTTTTTGGGGCGGAAAACCAAGGCCGGAAACTCGTAACCGCCTTCCTGGAGGCCGAGAATGGAGTATTCCTCCGCGAATGGAAGGTGCCCGAGCCGCAGTTCGAGCTCATCGGGATAGACGTTCATTCCGCCCGCCGGAACGATCACATCCTTGGCTCGACCGCGAATGTAGACATATCCGGCCTCATCGATGTGTGCCAGATCGCCAGTTCGGAGGAAATCCGCATCGAAGGCTTCTTTCGTCTGATCGGGGCTTCCCCAGATCCCCGTCATTAAGGTGGGAGATTTGATCAACAGCTCACCGACCCCCTCGGGATTCGGATCTTTGATCTTTGTCTCGACTTCTGGAAACGGCTTCCCAATCGAACCGAGTGGTCCGTTGTCGCACATGATCACCCCACCGGCGGTCTCGGTCATTCCAAAGCCCTGCATCGTCCGAATTCCCCAGCGTCGGAAAGCCTCCAGGAGAGAGGGCGCGACCGCAGCCCCACCGATGATGATCGTGAGGGTGGGAACCTTGATCTGAGCCTGGCGCAGGGCCATGACAAACACTTCCGCAAGCCGCGGCACCAGAAGGGCGAAGGTTACATGATATTTGATCGCCGCCCCCAGGATTTCTCCGGGAATGTAGGAGCCTGCAAGGATGACTCTTCCGCCGGTAACGATCGGCGCGAGACCGGCATTGATCAACCCGAACACATGGGATAAGGGAAGAATCGCCAGCATCGCATCGTGAGGCCCGAAGCTTCCTGACCGCACCCCCAGGCGGATTGATGACATGATTGCTGAATGGCTCAACACGATTCCCTTCGGCTTGCCGGTCGTTCCTGATGTGTAGATGATCGCGGCGGCATCCTTGGGTTCGGGCGCTGCCGGCGGCTTGGCCAGAGGTTCCGGCCTGGTTTTCATCTTGAGGATTTCAAAATGGAAATCGACCAGCGGGAAATCCCCCGGCAAACGCTCATATAGGGCCTCCCAACGCCCCTTGATCTTTGTGGTTACGACGACGACGGACGGACTGCAGTCCTCAACGATCGCGAGAAGGCGTTGATCGGCGCTTGCCCCATCCACCGGAACGGCAATCGCGCCATATCCGGTTATTCCGATGAAAACAGGAAGCCACTTGAAATGGTTTTCGCCTACGATCGGGATCCGGTCGCCCTTCTTTACGCCCAGATTCGCAAGGCATTTCATCACTTCCTCGACGATCTCCCGAAACTCGCCGTAGGTCATATCCACCCAGCGGCCCTCGCCGATATCGCACGACATGGCGACCTTTGCCGAATCTTTAGGTGGGGCGGAAATGCGAAGGGTTTTGTCAAACATAGGTCGCTCCTGAAATCTCAACGTGTTCCCCGCTTGGGGAAGAACCAGACTGCGGTTCTAACAACGAAAATTCCCGATCGGGCGAATCTTCAATGATGAGCACAAGGATAGCCAAAACTCATCTCCCTGTAAAGGAGATGCCTTGCAAAAATTGGTTCAGAACTGGTACCCCGCGCTAAGACCAACATCTTTTTGAAGATCCGAACGACTGCCTCCGTTGATGACAGCAAGCCGAAGTTCGTAATACCCCCACTCGACAAGCCTGCGAAGCCGACCCTCTAAATTCTGTATTGAATCGTCGGTTCCACCGAACCTCGTGCTTGCAAGGATGAGGCTAATGCGGGTTTTCTTCGAAACATTGCGCTCCGCCGTTCCCGAAAGGGTGTGCGAGGTGGAAGCCGGGCTGGTCTCGAGAAGATACCCCAGGCTGAGTTTGTCTTTCCCCTGCCATGGTGCGCCCCAGGTCAGGGTTCCTTCGTAAAAGGTGCTCCGGGGAAGCCTTCCATCATCGAAGTAGAATCGGCCACCGATACCGGTTTCGAGATAGAAACTTCCCATATCGAGACCGATCAGATTGCGGGTGATTCCGGAGTTAGTCGTGCCGTTCATCTGCAATCGGTAGTCGCTTGTGATATCGACCCGCTGACCGTCGTAATACTGAAGGCCGAGTCGCCAGGTATCGGTTGCTCCGCTTGATGCATATTCCCCGATCAGCCTCAGCGAATCGATGTGATAGCTTAATTGAAAAGATGAAAAGCGATTCTTGTAATCCTGACCCGACTGAACCGCCAGAGCCGCCTGCTCGTTGAATCTATACCTCAGTTCGCCTTCGAAATAGCCCGGCCCCTCGGCCCTGGTTTTATCATCAATCTTTGAGATTTGTCCGACCTCGAGAGTCGTTGAAAGGCGACGCCCCCATGGATACCACCACGAAACTCCGTCCACCGGCCGGAATGAATGGTTTCCGATCCAGATCCGGCCCGCCTTGAACTCGAGTGGGGTTTCCATGTTCCGTCCGAAAAAGGAAGCCTGATACAGTTGATTCAGGCGAGGCGCGACACCCTTGTAATCCTTGAATAATACATGCCGGTATTCGAATTCCGAAACCAGATAAGGGTTCTGATGGTTGTATGTCAACCGTTGAGAAGACTTTTCCCGATACGGTCCAAACGGCGAGGAGGTGCTGATCTCCTCTCTCTGGATCTGGCATGGGGAATGAATCCCGGAACCAGTCGCAGCGACCCCTTGCGGGGGCGGGGCCTCAGCAAAGGCCGAAATCCCGAGAAATATCGACAACCACGCGGCGAGCAGAGCCGCCGCAGGCAGATGCCGCCGGCTATTCATTTGCCTCAAAATCTTTTTTTTCTACCACCAGCCCAGGGCCTCAGTACCAGATTGATCAAAGATTTCCGAGCCTTATCTCTTTCATCGGCAGACCAGAGCTGATTTCGGAGCCGACTTTCGGAAATCGGGTGCATTCCCCAAAAAAGGTCATGCGGAAACGCGTTGATCCCCTGAACTGGCCGCCAACAGCAACGATTACTTGTTATCTCGACCGTATCTACCAGACAGTCGATAGTTGCGCCCACGGGCGCTTCACTTGGAAGAGCCGGACATGTTTCTCTCTTTCAGAAGTAACTACTTAAAAAAGGGGGGCGCTTTGCGCCCTCCGGTCTGCCTTCACACTTCCCCCGACTTAATTGAGATGATACTTTGTAAGAGTTTAGCGGTTTGAAAAAATGGAGAACGAAGGAATTTAGGAGAAGTGGAGATAGAGGAAATGACTTTTCTTCAATTTTCCCAAACAGGGAAACTCTTATTTTTTTTTCCTTCCACTCCAGATCTGCGTTAATCCGCGTTTATCTGCGGCAAAAAAATCCTTTCCTTTTTTCTGTTTTTTCGTTTCCTCTGATTTTTCGCCTTTCTTCTTTCATACCGCTAAACTCTTACGATACTTTCAGAAGAGCTTTCT
>MNYA01000085.1:0-8980 GCA_001872985.1 bacterium CG2_30_54_10
GCTGGGGAAACGAAAAAATAGAAAAAAGGAAAGGATTTTTTTGCCGCAGATAAACGCGGATTAACGCAGATCTGGAGGGGAAGGAAAGAAAGTAAGAGTTTAGGTAAGTGTTTAGCCTGCTGAAGTGAATACCTCGAACCCTCGCTCAAACAGACACTTTGGAAAATTTACATGCCAATTATCGAGAAGTGGGCGTAACGTTGATCCGATCTGCGTTTGAGGCTTTTTGACTTCAGACCGCCAAACTCATACAACGCGCGAAATTTTAGTTTGGGTTGTTACCTATGGAGGTTTTTGGCGAACTTCCCGATGAGATGGTCGAAGAATTCGGCGGAAACCCTTTTTTGCTCACGTTCTCGCAACAAAGGAATCAACGCACGCAGATCACCGATCTTGGCGGATGCCTCGAGAGCGTTTCGGTAGACCACCTCTTCAGAGTCTTTCAGAAGTTCAAGGAGAGCAGGGGTGGCTTCCTTGTCACCAATTTCGCCGAGGGCGAAGGCGGCGGAAGAACGAACCCATTTCGTGCCTTCACAGGTCATCTTGATAAGATCGTCAAGGACATCGCTGTTGCCGGTCTTCCAGATGGCGATGGCGGCATTCACACGCACCCGGTCATTCGGATCGTTCAAGAGAGGACGCAGGATCTGGCGGTGGTTCCCGGAGGATACTTTCCACAGACCTTGGATTGCGTTGGCACGCACCCGCGCATCCTTGGCATTCAGATGGCTCAGGAAAATGGTTTCGTGTGATGGGTTTCCGAACTCACTCAAGCCTGTCAGAAGGGTGGCTTTCACCCAGATATCCTCTTCACGTTCGAGCATCGAAATCAGCTTCGGAACAGCGGACTCAGCTTTCATGCAAGCCACGGCATCGATGGCATTGATTCGCAGCCAGCGTTCTGGGGAATCAAGAAATGGGAATACCGCTTTGATGGCTTTTTCCCCGCCGATGTTTCCGAGAACGGTGATGATCTTTTCCTTCACGACCTGGCCCATCTTCGGGAACTCGTTGAAAAGACGGCCCAGAATGGCTTCACCCATTGCTGAAAGGGCTGAAATACCGATCTTTTTCTGGGCTTCAGAAGTAGAGCCCAGAAGGCCGAAGAATTCAGCGAAAAAGGCCGGATTTTTTTCATTCCGAACGAATCTGAAAAGTTCCGAACGAACCCATTCATCGCGCTCCCGGGCCATCCAATCACGGAGAACTCTTACCCGCTCATCGGCCGAGAATATGCCAAGACCGTTCAACGCCCCTCCGCGAATCTGAGGATGCGAATCCTGGAAAAAGGACTCGTAAGCCGCAAGGTCGTTGGGCAACGGATTGAGGTTGAGCGCTTCGAGAAGGAACATCCGAATCGGCTGTGCCGGAGATTTCAAAAACCTTTTCCACTGGGCTCTTGCGCCCTCATCCCCAAGACGGGACAGCGCCACATTCGCCATCAGAGCTATTTCCCACTGGGAGTTCGAAGACAGCATTCGAAGAATCGTGGTTCGATCGTGAGAAGGGAAACGGATGAAGTATCTTATGGCCTCGGTCAGGAGCGCAGTTTCCTTGGTCTGGCCCACCAGCTCGACCATAAAAGCCGAAACCCTCGGATCGCGAACGTCACGGATACAGGTCAAAATCCGATTTCGGATGTGTGAAGGTTGTTCAGGGCCGGCCGCCCTCAAAACCACATCCAGAGCTTTTTCCATCGGAAACTTTCCGAGAATATCGAGGGCCTTTTCCGCCAATGAATGGTTTTCGGAGTGAAGGAACTCAAGAACGTATTTCAACGCCTTGGGGTTTCGAATCGCCCCAAGCGAATCCAGAGTCTCAAGAACCACAACTTCATCGTTCGAGCCTAGAAGATCGGTCAAAAGATCGACGTGTTCGGGAATTGAAAGAATTCCCAGAGCACGGATGGCGAGGATACGTTCCTCGCGGTCGCGGCTGGTCAAGCCTGAAGTGATCAGCGAGAACATCTTGGATTCGGTAGAGGTCATACACTACCTCCGATTGTTTTCTGTCGGCCCTTTGGAGTCTTCGATCCGCCGAATATTCGCCCCAAGCCCCGATAGGCGTTCCACGAGATTTTCGTATCCGCGCTCGATGTGGAATACATTGCTGACCTCAGTGTGGCCTTCCGCGATAAGGCCCGCCATGACCATCGCCGCGCCGGCGCGAAGATCTGAAGCGGAAACAGGAGCCCCGATCAATTTTTCAACCCCGTTGACCACGACCGTGCGATCGCGAATGTTGAGATTTGCACCCATTCGAACCAGTTCGGCTATGTGCATAAAGCGATTTTCGAAAACCGATTCGGTCACAAGCGAGGTACCCTGGGCCACGCTCATGGCTACAGTGAACTGGGCTTGCATGTCGGTGGGGAAGCCGGGATAGGGAAGGGTTTTGACATCGGCTCCGCGAAGTCTTCCTGGACATTCGACCGTCATCCGGTCCTCGTTGACGGCTATCGTTGCCCCCATTTCCTGGAGCTTGGCCATGACCCCGATTTGATGCGACGGATTGGCATTCAGAATGGTTAGCGGGCCATGAGCGACGGCTCCAAGTACCAGGAAAGTTCCCGCGTCGATTCGATCGGGAATCACGCGGTAATTTCCACCGTGAAGGGAATGAACCCCTTCGACCTGAATGGTCGGCCCGCCGGTGCCCTGTATTTTCGCGCCCATCGAATTGAGGAAATTTCCAAGATCGATAATTTCCGGCTCTTGGGCGGCATTTTCTATGGTTGTCGATCCTTCCGCAAGGGAAGCGGCCATCATGAGGTTCTCGGTTGCACCCACAGAGGGAAAATCGAGATGGATTCCGGTACCGATCAACCGATCGGCGACCGCGACCGCGAAACCCCCGTCAATCGAAACCTTCGCTCCAAGCGCCTCAAAGCCTTTTAAATGGATATTGACTGGCCGGGTTCCGATGGCGCAACCGCCAGGAAGGGGAACCCGCGCCCGTTTCAAGCGAGACAGCAGAGGACCCATCACAAAGAAGCTGGCTCTCATTGTCTTTACAAGCTCGTATGGCGCTTCTTCCTGAATGCCGCCGTTACATTTGATTTTCAGCTTACCAGCATCCTCCCATTCGCTGGAACCACCAAGAGCACGCAAAACCTTCTGCATGGTTTCAACATCATTCAGGCGCGGAATGTTGGAAAGATGAACAGTATCGCTTGTGAGAATGGTGGCGGCCATAATCGGCAGCGCAGCATTCTTCGCGCCGCCAACCAGAACCTCGCCCGAAAGGGGATGACCGCCTTCGATAAGAATTCGTGCCATAACTCAGTCCAGTCCTATTCTTTCCAGTTTTATATTGCCCTCTTTCATCATCTGGAGAGAAAGCTCATCCGGATAATCCCCGAGGTAAACCACTCGAAGGATTCCTGAGTTAATCAACATCTTGGCGCAGGTGATGCATGGCTGATGGGTGCAATAGATATCGCTCCCTTTGAGAGACACGCCGAAGGCCGCCGCCTGGAGAATGGCATTCTGCTCGGCGTGTAGACCGCGGCAAAGTTCCTGGCGTTGACCGGAAGGGATATTCCGGGCTTCCCGCAAACATCCCCCGGGGAGTTCGAAACAGTGTGGGGTATTGTTCGGAGCGCCATTGTATCCGGTTGCCAGAATACGTTTTTCGCGAACGATGACCGCTCCGACCTGGCGACGCAAACATGTCGATCTCGATGCAACCAGCCGGCTGATCCGCATGAAGTAGATTTCCCAGGACGGCCGACCGGACACTTGGGGATTATCGAGAACCTCGAGGGAATCCGAGGAACCAGGAGAATCAGAAAAACCAACAGAACCAACAGAACCAACAGAATCAGAAGAATCGGGGGAATCAGAGGACTTGACGGTATCAGGATGCTTGAAAGCCTCGGAAACCTTGCCTTGGTTCGGTCTAAGTGAAATCACTTTTTTTTTATTTTGTACCATATAACCTGTCTCCGGCATCTCCAAGGCCGGGAAGAATGTAGCCCTGTTCGTTCAGCCTTTCATCGACGACGCATGTGTAGATCGATACGTCCGGATGAGCCTTTTGAAGGCAGGCGATTCCCTCGGGGCATGAAACGATGCACAGGAAACGGATTCGCTTGGCGCCGGCGTTTTTGAGAATGTCGATAGCCTTTGCCACTGACCCACCTGTTGCAAGCATCGGATCAAGAATGAAAACATCCATGCTGGAAATATTCTCGGGAAGTTTACAATAATACTGAATCGGTCGAAGCGTCTCATGGTCGCGAAAAAGTCCAATATGGCCGACTTTCGACATGGGCATGAGTCTCAAAAGCCCCTCGACCATACCGAGACCGGCACGCAGGACA
Organism: bacterium CG2_30_54_10; assembly: GCA_001872985.1. Taxonomy (GTDB): domain Bacteria; phylum Muiribacteriota; class Ozemobacteria; order Ozemobacterales; family Ozemobacteraceae; genus CG2-30-54-10. The sequence goes on from MNYA01000085.1 coordinate 4,325, forward strand.
GGAATCAGGGCAATGAGTTGCCCGGAAATCATCGAAGCTTTTGTCTTTACAAGCGGTGTTTCGCAAAAAGTCTCTTCGACGGGAATCTCACGGGTAGCTTCGTAGGCAAGAAGCATGGATAGCTCCTGCATTAGCTCCCTGAACATGTGAACATCGGTGAATTTCGACCGAAGAAAGGTCATTTTGTGCTTCACCAATGGGTGATCTGCCACGAAAAGCTTTCCCATGCTGTCTCCTTGTGATGGATCTTTGGAGAAAACCGGCATCAGGCCAGTTCTATTTTTCGAATGCGATTAATGTGGCGACCGCCACTGAAAGCGGTATTCAAGAAAACCTGGAGGATTTCGAAGGCCATATCCTCCCCGATCAGGCGTGCGCCCAGAACCAGGATATTGGCATCGTTGTGCTCCCGGCAAAGTCGGGCTTCAAGCGGGTCATGGCAAAGAGCCGCCCTGATTCCGGCGTGTCTGTTGGCAGCGATGGACATTCCGATTCCGGATCCGCAGATCAGTAAACCCGCGGTTTTTAAGAGTCCGGGAGTTACGGAAGTTACGGAAGTTACGGAAGTTACGGGAGTTTCCAATACTTTTCGGGCGACCGCATGCGCAAAATCGGGATAGTCGCATGATTTCTCTTGGTCGGTTCCAAGATCGAGGGGTTCTTGACCGAGTTGGGCGAGTTTTTCCAGGAGCTTTTTCTTCAATGAAAAGCCGGCATGATCCGATCCGGTGTAGATCTTCATTGAAATGCAGTCACGCCCAAGGCCCTCTGATGTTGATGCCTTTCTGTCGGTTTTCAATTTTTTCCCCTGAAAACTGAACGATCCGAGGATGTCCCATAATACTCAAGGAGATGGCCGGATGCAATACCAGCCCACAGGATTCACCCTGCGGGCCAATCCAGCCAGCTGGCTGATTCTGCAAACCGCAATCACCTCCCCCGGTAGGCATCGATTCTCTGGGTCATCTGGTCGTAGGCGGCAAGTTTTGCTTCGAGGCGTTTCGTGTCCGCGCCATATCTGAAACGGCCGCTATCTTCAGGATAAGCCTTGAGATAGAACTCGATCCAGAATTCCTTGCGTTCATGGTTGTACTCAGCTCTTGCTTCCCAGCAATGAAGATCTTTTATAAGGCTCAAGGAAAACGGGCTGAATTTCTTGGTCAGATGGTTATAATTGGCATTGGTGCTTATCTCCCATTCCGGCCGAATTACCGTACGGTAGTTTAGCGAGGTATTCGTGATCCGGCGATATTCATGCGGATAGATGATGCTCGTATCGAACGACCACAAATTACTGGCGAAACGGTAGCGGGCGTTTAAATTTCCCGGGTTCAGGTGTGCCATGCTCATTTTTGAAAAAGGAAGCGGGTCAGGAACATAATCGCGTCTGACGAAAAACTCCCAGTTATGGTATGCATCCGCACGCGATCGCCGGGAAAAATCCCAGTAGACCTGTTCCAGGCGCTGCCCGGTACGGTTGTAGTTGAAATTGATCGGGTTGATGGTCCAGGTGCTGGTGGCAACCCGAAGCCGGAACGACACCACATCAGTGCTTGAAAAGGAATCGAATCGGAATGGGGATTTCCCCTTCTGGGTCGCCAGGTTGTAATTGAACTCGAGATCGGTCATTGGGGAAAATCTCTGGTTGGCCCGAACCATCGTATTACCGCTCTCCCGCTCGATCCCCTCGCTGTACCAGCTTTTCTGCAAACTGTAGGATGGGGTGAATTCCAACCGCCGGTTGACCTTCACCGTCGGAACAGAAAAGTTGGAGCGAATATCCTTCTTTTCGGTGTTCTTCTTGTTATCGAGCGTTCCTTCTTCATACCGGCCAAACATCCCGGAAGTCGAAAGCGAGAGGGGAAGAACCGGAAACGTGTAAGCAGGGAAGGTCATATTGATCTCGGGAAGTCGGTTCAGAATCTGATAGCCGTTGTCAGCGATGTATTTGTTTCCATCGAGGTCAAAGAATTTGCTTGCGGTAACATTCATCGTCATACTTTTCAGAACCGGATTGAGATTCATCTGGACGTTGAGATCCTGGTTCTGCGGTTGAGCGCCTGCTTTGTCACCAGTATAGGAAAGATTGGTGGAAACCGTGTCTCCACGGGCAAATCTGTAATTGTGCGTCAGGTTGATCTGCGTATTTTGGTGGTTCCGCTTCGATTCGTTGAGGTCGTAGATGCTGATCGAGCCATCGCCCGCAACGGAGTTGCTGTAAGTCCCGCTGAAGCTCGTTCCCGTCCCGCGTTTCTCGAAGTAATCAAGCCCGAACTGGCCGCTCAACTGAGGAGAAACTACAAGATCTGAACTCAGCTTGAAATACAAGCCGTCGATTTGGGACATCCCCTGGCGCGTGGCGAAGAACTTCCCATCCTTCTTGAAGAGACTCGAACGATCGACCCCCTTCCGATACAGCGTCTTTCCCTTCCACTTGACGGCAAGGCCCTCCATCGTCATTTCGTGCCCAGGGATGATCTCGATCTTTTTCGACTGGATCCGGTAGTGGGGGTGCTCTACATTATCGCAGGTGGTTTGCATAATATCGTGCGCGATACTGTAGGAAGGACTGACATAGACGTCCTTGGCCTTGAAAAAATTACGGTTGCGGCGGACGGTGGCATTCCGCATCCAGCCTTTTCCGTTCTTCATGTTGTAGACGAGAAAATCGCCTTTCGTCTGGTCGTAACCCTTCCAGAAATCGACGTTTCCGTAGGCGAAAATATCTTCGCTTTTTGTGTTGGCCTGGATCGTGTCAGCCACGATCCGAAGGTCTTTGTAGGAAATATAAGACCGCCCCTTGGCCACGACCTGCGTGGCTTTGGTGCGATATTCGAGATAATCTCCCTGCATTTCTACAGGGAATTTTTGCGTGTCCATCTCTGGAACATCGAACGCCAACGATGGAAGCGCCAAAAAAAAGAAAGCCGCAACACCACACAGGCAATGCCAAAGTGGGTGAAGACGGCCTCCATTTGGCCGGCGAGCGTTTCCAGACACCAAGGGCGGTCATCTCCTGAGAAAGAAGATTATTCGGCCTTTCCCATTTTTTGGAAGGCCCCACTGTTGTATCGGCTTCCCGGAAGCAACTCAGTATGGGGGTGCGGCCCCAAATGCGCCTATTTAAGCCCCAAAAAGGCGCAATATTCCAGCCCAGGACGACACTCTGAGGGAGTGTCGTCCTTACGTTTTCAGAAGAGCAATCATGGTTTCGTGCAAAGACATCATGGCCAGAGAAGCTTGGTCTTGGGGAATGGCCAGTGTGAGGCGAATGCCGTCCCGATCGACCAAAAGGGGTTGTAATCCTTGACCCTGCAATGGTTGAACCAACCTGGCCGCCAGAGAAGCGTCAGCTGACAACCCGCATCCGACAATGGAGATCATTGCCAGATGGGAAGTAAAGCGGACTTCATCCGCATCCATGGAATCGGAAAATTCCCAAAGGTCGGGAATTGCCTCAAACGAGTCGGAAAGCCGGAACCCGACGCGGAGACTCCCTCGAATCTGATCGAATGAACGCCATTCAACCGCGGTGGCTGGAAAACCGAACTTTTCTTTCAAATCAGGCCCGGGGCCGGATGAAAAGCGTATTCCTTCAATGGCCATGACTGCCTGTTTCTTGTCGACGGCCATGCTTTTAATTTTGTTTTTCGGATCGCCATCGGGGCCAATCACGCTTCCCTCCTCGCGGGAGAAACTCGATCGGACGTGAATTCGAATTGCGGCATCCCGGGCATAGGCTATCGAACGGATGTGCAGGATTCCGTTTCCATTATTGGCAAGGGACTCCATTTCGTTGTAATCGAGATGCCATACTTTACGGGCATTTGGAATAATCCGCGGATCAGCCGTATAAACACCGTCCTCGTCAGTGAACTTCTCACAAAGCTTTTGACCCAGTTCACGGGCAAGAGCCACAGCCGTTATGTCCGAGCCTCCCCGACCCAGAGTCGTGATGTCCCCGGAACTTGTCACCCCTTGGAATCCTGCAATGACAGCCACTCCGCCCTCATCAAGGAACCCGGCAATGTCACGGAGACGGTCGAAGGAAACGATCTGCGCGTTTCCAAAACTGTCATCGGTTCGGATACCAAGATTTGTGGCGATGAATGATCTTGCTTTGACGCCGACTCGTTTCAGCGCGGCAGCCATGACCGAGACGCTTACTATCTCTCCGGTGGCCAGCAGTTGGTCTATTTCACGGGGCTGCGGATCGGGAGAAATTCTGCCCATCAATGAAATCAAATCGTCGGTCGTGTCGCCCATTGCCGAAACGACTATTGCCATTTTACGGCCGACACGGGCCTGTTCGGCGATACGCTCGGCGACCTTCAGAATCCGCTCGGGAGAAGCCATCGAAGAGCCGCCGAACTTTTGGACCAGAACTTCTCCAGGTTTGAAAAACTGCCCTGCGTTCATCTAATTGCAATCCCATTTAGTTCGTGCGTATCAAACATCGTCCCCACGTATCTGCTCAAAAAGAAGGGGCATTAGCTGATTCTCAACATACAAGCGAGATTCCTCACATTCGTTCGGAATGACAAACGATGCTGTCCGTGATTACCAAAGAACACTAAATTTGTAACTTCTCAAAAAGAGGGGGCACGCGCCCCCTCTCGGCACGCGAAGTGAATTCGCGTGCCTCACTCCCCGCGG
>MNYA01000085.1:9005-9081 GCA_001872985.1 bacterium CG2_30_54_10
TCTCTCATCCTTCCCCCGAATTATCGTGATGATCCCTAAATTTCTCCCTCTGTGACCTCCGTGGTTTTCTTGAATT
>MNYA01000484.1 GCA_001872985.1 bacterium CG2_30_54_10
TCAACGCATTATTGGCGGCCTGCTCGGCATTCGCGATCGTGTCTTCGAGGGTTTTTCCGATGTCCTCGACGAGAAGCTTCGCGTCATTACCGATGCTGCTCATAAGATTCCCGTAAGTGCTGAAGGCGCCCTTCAGATCGCCTACGTCCTTCCAATGCGGGTCATACTTGAATGAGGAAACTTCCCGCATCGTGGCCATCGCATTCTGATCGTGAACGAGCGGCTCGGTGGCGCCGGGAACGGTCGCCTTCATGCTAAGCTTGATGGCCACCTGCTCGGGTCCGTCCCCGGTATCTTCGGGGCCGGCCGAAGGTCTGGGTTTGGTTTCCAGGGAAAACCCGTCGACGCTGTTACTCATTGTGTGAAGGGTGGTCTTGCCATTGAATACGACTTTTCGCGTCAGCCGGGGCTTTTCCCATTTGTAGGTAATAATGGCAACCTTTTCGCCTCCGTGATGCTGCTGCAGCAAGGCCTCTCCACCGGCCTCGCTGATGCTGAGGGAAACGGACGCCGCCATGCGGAAATCATCCTGAAGTGCCTTCATCAGGGTATTTGTTTGCGATACCAACGCCTGGCGGGTGTAGGCCTTTGCCGCCTGCTGGTTTCCATGCCTAAGGAAGGCATAGATTCCGCCCGCGGCCAGGGAGAATATCACGATCGACACCATGACCTCGACTAGCGTGAAGGCCACTCTCGTTTTCAGGAATTTCATGGCGTTCCTCCCCGGTGCGTTAGGATTTCGGTTCCACGACCATCATGCTCGTGGAACGCTTTTGTTTACCCATGTTGGGTTGGGTCCAGGTGACGTTGACCTTGAAATAGACCAGACTGCGCTCTTCGGCTTCACGGCCCTGACGGGGAACGAATCTTAGCATTCCGGTAACATCGAAGTCTCGGTATTTCCTCTGATAATCCAGTACCTCTTCTTTCGAGTGGGGCCAGAACATGTCGTCAAGATTGTAGTTACCGTCGGCGTCAGGCTTGTTTTTGTCAGCAAATGCCCAGAAATCCTTGAATCTGACCGTAGAAACCTCTTCCTTCACGGATTGGAGGATCTTTATTGCCATCTGAAGCTTCTCAGTGTCCTCGCCGACCTTCGCTTGCGAAACCAAGCCTTGCAGGAACGGCCCGAACACGAGCGCCAGGATAAACAGCGACAGCACGACCTCGAGCAGCGTGAATCCGTGGGTTTCGCGCATCTTTCCCCAGTTCCCCTGTTTGGCGGTGGTAGCATTCAACTGACGAAGGCCTGTCATTGCGAGCGAAGCGAAGCAATCCTCCCGATCCAGACTGCTTCGTCGCTTGCGCTCCTCGCAATGACAACTTGCCATAAGTTCATGCACTACTGCCACCCTCAGTTTTTCTGGAATTCGTAAGCCCGCCATTTTTTGCTGAAGCTTACGTGATAGCGTGTTGGATCGTATTTTGCAACATCCTTGAAATACGACATGAGCGAGCTGTGGGTCCGGTTGGATTCATAATGCACATCGATTTTCCCCTGACAGACCTCGCGCTTGAACTGGTTTACAACGAGGTTTCCAAAGATTTTCAATTTCCCGTAGAAGGGGTTTTCGAGGCCGCGATCACCGTAAAGACATGCATCTACCGAGGTGTTGCCGCTATTGATCAGGGCGCCGTTACGGGCGACGATCGACAACATGGTCGGGGGCCCGCCATTGGGAGGATCGACCCGATGAATGCTCTTCAGATGTATGTTTCCTGCTGCTACAATGATCCCGCGACCGCAAACCCACATCTCGCTGCGGAAAAACAGCCCCTGGCCGTCGGTGCATTCAACGAAGGTCACCCCGTCGCAGTTGAACACCATCTTCTTTCCGACGCCGGGGACATCCATTTCGGTGCTGCGGTTTTCCACATCCTTCGCAAAATCACCGGTGGTAGCGTAATAATAACTCGCCTTTTTCAAATACTGCATTGGGGAGTAGACGTTGGCCGGCAGGTTTTTGGGGTTGGCTGGATCCCATTCTCTGGCCATCTGCGCGGCATCGACCTCACCGCTTTCTTTCTCGATGGGCGGATAGGCGCAGAACCCATAGGGCTCGACGATATTCGACTGGAAGGGAATTGGGGGAAGGGTCACATCGACGTTCGGACATCCGAACAGCCAGTTAAGCGGGATCCAGATTCTGATCATGGGCATTGTGACCCGGGAGAACCTCTTCCAGAGGTTTCCTTCGACCCTGAATGAAAGCGGAAACTCGCAGTGGAAATCACCGAAGAAGTAGGTTTTGTTGTAGAACTTCGGAATCGGTATCCAGATTGTGCCGTCGGTGAGATAAGGCCAGTCAAAGTGGGGCAGGGAAAGGGCGTCGAGGGGAACACTCATGAAATCCGAGGCGCTGAGCGACCCCGAGCCGGCCTTTTCGATCATGCCACAGACGATGTTGAGCAGAGCGACCCAACCGCCAAGGGGAGGGGGGCTCTCGAAGCTCAGCCCGTAGAGGCTTTCCCCCACGGTAGGCATGAAAGTATGCTTCGCGGGATCGGGGACCTCGTAGTTGCTTTCCCCTTTTTTTTCCCTGTGCTTGTTCTTTGATTCATTGTTGATGAGCAGCGCGGCGACTTCGCAACCTTTCAAGGCATCCGTGAAGGTATACCCGCTTCCGAGAAAGTCGAGAAGCCCGAAGTTCAGTCTGACTTCCATGGGCTTAGTGCCGTTGACACGCACACGCCCCGGCAGGAAGAAGCCGTTCGCTATTTTCTCGACGTCCAAACTTCCGACGGCGCTGAAAAAGTCCTTCAGTTTGGTGAACAAAGAGGTGTCGAAAAACGTGATGTTGTGGATAATCAATGATCCCATCCCGGCGCTCCAGTTGATGGGGTCATCTCCTGCGAAGCCCGAAGTATTCTCGGCCGTCGGGTTTTCGAACAGCAGCGCCGAGTTTGCCACGAAGAATGTGTGATCCGGAGCAATCGGCTGAACGTCTGCCACGCGGAAATCTCTCTGCGAGAAAAGTACCTTTTTGATGGTCTGCCCATTGGGCCCCTGCGGTTGGTACTCGACGGTGGTCTTGATTTCAAAGATACCCACTTTTTCAACGGTCCAACCCCAGTTGACCTTTCCAACCAGGGTTCTTATCTGGTCGGGAATGATTCCTAAAACCTTGTCGCGAATCGAGTTCTTTAAATCGGTCAGATCGATCTGTAGTTTCAGGTCTTTCAAAAGAGTATCTTTCAGAAAACCCTTGAGCGTGAGGCCGTTGCCGAGCTTGCTGCAAAGGCCTTTAAACAGAGCCCCGATCAGACGTCCGATCGGAATCGGTATTGCGACAGGATATAGCGCGAGATTGAATTGAATCTTCTCTATGACCTTCGCGACGACATCTCCGAAGTTTACATCGGGCACGAACTGGATCAGTTGGTCGGTAATGTCAATCTTGAACTCCTTGTCGCTCATGATGGAGTTCAGGAAGTTGCCGATATTGAGGTCGGCGAGAATGTTGACCTCGGAAAGATCGAGCGTCACACCGGGGATATCGTAAGAATTATTGGTTGGAAGAATTCCATAAACCTTGGCGATTTTGGCTTCGGTAGTGATTTTGACATCGCCGCCCAGATCGCGGTAGAGGAGCTCCAGATCGGCATATTCCTTGTTCGAATAGGTCTTTTTCAGTTTGGCGACCATCTCCGGGCCTATGTTGAGCTCCATTCCAAGACCGTTTCCGCCTGTTTGATCGTAGGAAATATTGTCGTTCCTGTACTGGAAGGGATCAACGTTGGCGCCTGCCATCACCTGCGGAAGACGGAATTTCCAGAACCAACTGTCGAAATCGAGTTTCTTGAAGCTGATCGCATCGTAGACCATCTTTGGATCGTTCATGTCCTCAGCGATCAATCGATAGGTAAGATTGGTGGCTGCCTCGGCGCAGTCCATGGCCTTCTGATCGTTCGCGGAGCGGACGGTCAGGCGCCTGGTCGCAACGCCGGTCTCGGTAAGGGTCTGGGCGATCACGATAAGGACTGCGGCAACGCCCAAAACGATGAGATAGACGGATCCAACCCGTTTTTTCCGGATCAGGTGCGCTTCCATCATGATAGCCTCCAGCGGGGATTCTGGTATTCCCCGAGTCGGATTGAACCTACGTTCATGACTTAACTCACGTACATCACATATCTTGACGCTGGATCATTTGAAACGGTTCTGCATTTTCGCGAAACCGTCGATCATTTTCTGCCGCATTCCTGGCGGGATCTTTCCGGGGTTCTGTTGAGCCATCTTCTGCATGACCTGGGCAAACTGTTCAGGGGTCACTTCCTTGATGCGGTCGAGCCCGGAAAATGCTTCTTTTATCTTCATTCTATCATATCCCTTGGGCATCTCGCTATCGGGAATGGTAGCGAGGAGGGCATCCATGGCTTTTTCAATGGCGGCTTTATCTCCAACTTCAAAGCCCACGCCCATCAGGCTTTGGGAAACCAGCATTCGCGCCTCTTCGCTGATGCCGGGATCGGCGAGGGCTTTGAGCAGGGAATCCTTGGCTTCGGGCATGTTCCCCTTTTCAAGAGCTTCGAGCCCTCTCCGGCAGTTCTCATTCAGATAGAACTCGGCATAGCCCTTGTAATTGGGGTCATCGGCCATCTGCATGAGGGTGTCATTGAGGGCATCCTGGCTCTTGCGGTGGAACTCCTCTGAAATGGACTGCCGTTCACCTTCCATGGCTTTCATATTGCGTGCATAAGAGGACCCGGAAATGAAATGGGAAGTATTCCCCCGCTGCCCCATGACCATCGATGGTTTGTTCGCCTCGCCCTCTTCCATGCGGCTGGCGTGGGTTTCATGGGTAACCCCGCCCCTCGTTCCGGGGCCGGACGGGTGGAAACTATCGCTTGAAAGCATCCACAGACCGACGCAGACGAAAGCCAGAAAGGTCGCCCCCAGCTGCATCTGATGGCGTCCAAAAAAGCCGGCTGCTTTTTCGATCGAGCCTTTGATGTCTGGAATCTGAATCTCTGTTGAAGGCTGCCCGAGAAGCTGATCTCTCTCGGCATAAAGATCTTTATTGGTCGATGCGCTAACTTTTCGGAATGCGTAGGATGGCAGTTTGTCGGCCGCGGCACGCTCTTTTTCCTGAACCTGATTCCCGCGGCAGATCGTCTCCAGCCCGGCGATATCAGCCGCCAACATCGGGACTGCGCCTTCCAGGGCGGATTCCCACAGATCCTGGAAATCGGGAATAAGCACTCCCTTTGAATCATGGCAGGCGTTGTATAAGAGCTGTATCCCTTCCAGGGAGGGGTTGGCCGCCAGGATAAACCCCGCCTGGAGCTGAGCCTCGATGTCTTTCTCAGCCGGAAAATATTCGCGAAGGATCTGCTCGGCCGAAGGATAATCGACCATTGCGAGAAGTGACAAACCGTTCTTGCGTACCTTGATTTGCTGGGACTTCAGCATTCCGACGAGGTATTGAAGGGCGCTCGGCTTGTCCGAGACGAGATAGAGTTCGAGCGCGGCCATCTTGACCCGGAAATCGTCGTGCCGAAGCAGATTCGGAATTTCGTATGAAATGGCGTCCAGGTCGATTTTTCCGGTTGCGCGAACGGCGCCCGCCAGGATTGCCGGATCTGGGTTCTTGAGGTACGGATTCAGCGGTTTGAGATCCATTCCACGGCCATGGGAATAAATTCGATCGAACAGTTGGAGTAGCACTGAACGATCGAGGGCGGCGACCAGTAGGATTGACAGGGTAGTTCGAACTTCACCGAAAGAATCCTCATCGACAATTGTTGCCAGGAACTTCCTTTGCACTTTCGGATCGAGGGAATAAAAGCTTCCATCCTGGACTTTCTGCCTGAGGCCGGCGGGGGAGAAAGATTCTTTTTCTCGGCCAAGGGCGTTGGCAAGGGCTTCCCGGACCTCTTGGTCAGTCTCAACGGAATCTCTTCGTTCGAGAGCCTCGACCACTTTCGGAAAACCCAGCCCCTGGCGCAACTTCCCGACGGCTACCAGGCGGACTTCGGCTTCGGAGTGCTCCAGGTCTTTAAGCGCCATCTGGCATGTGATCCAGAGTTTCCGTTTTTGGAGCGAGGATTTCAGCGAGGAAATGTAGCTTTCGACCGACTCTTTCAGAATTCCAGAAGCTTGTATTGCCCCAAGAACCTGATTGATAATTAGCTGGGCGATGATCGCTTTCCTGCCTCGGGCAACGAAGAAGATGTCGTAAAGCTTCTGTGGAAGATCTTCGACAGGGTTCATCGTCACCGCGGAACCAGCCAGAACGAGCAATAATGGAAGCGGCTCGACTGAAAGATACGAAAGGTAGAGGGCTTCACTTTCCTTGAACGGAAGAAGCATCAACTCGCGAAGCGCCCGTTGTCTGATGAATGGATTACGTGCGGCGAGGAGCGAACGCAGAAATTTTCGGGATTCGTGGGGGTCGATAGTTCGCAGCTTTCGGATCGCATGCAATCTGATTTCGAGATCGTTAGCCATCAGGAACTGAGCGATTCGCTCCTTGAACTGATCGAGGCTTTGTGTGTGAATCAGGTCTATCGCAGCCTTCACAACCGGAACCGACGCATGCGAGGCGAACGGGAGCGCCAATCCGGCGTCTGAAGCTACTCCAAACTTGGCCAGAAGCGTGAGTCCGACCCTGATGACCTCGGGGTTCTCTTCACCGAGAAGGTGCGAGCGCCAATCCTGAAGAACCTCGTTTGATGGCGCTTTCCGAAGCGATAATTGGACGATTCGCTGGAGAGTATCTTCCCCGAGTTCGAGAAGCGTACGGGTTCGTTCGGGGGAAAGCTCGATCTTTTCGACCACGCCATCGGTGCGGCTTTTATTGGCTCCTGACAACAGGCGGGATGCGAAATCCCGGCAAGCCTTGGTGGGATCCCCTGTGGTCAGGCGCTGAAGATCCTCATTAAATGCGTCAGTCAAGCCCTGGAAGCCGATCTCGTCGAGGGCAAGGCGTCGATCGACTTCATCGGGGGATGCCAGACAGTAGGAAAGCCAGAGGTTGAGGTCGAGCAGAGACGGAACCGCCCTTGCTTCAGCCAACTTTTCCATGGACAACCGGCTCTCCTTTGGGGTTCGATACCCCACTATAGCACATTGGCCTGATTGACCCGGCCGTGATTACCAAAAGAACACTGAATTCGCATAAAGTAATTTCGTATTGCCTTCGTAACATCTCAAAAAAATGGGAAGAAAAAAAGTAGAAGCGGCTTCCAGCCGCTTGAAAACCACGCGGCAAGATGCCGCGTCTACTTGTTACCCCGAATTATTGAGAAGTTACTTGCCTTCGGTCTAAATTGCTGCAGGATGCTGCTTTCGGAAAAAAATGTTGCGCATTTTTTGACACTTTTTTTTTGCTTTCCCATCTGCTGGGAATTCTGCTATTATCATTTGTCGATCGCGGTCGCGGGTGTAATGCGAGAGGCTTCGTGAAACAAGCCAGGAGAGGTTCGGATGTCCATTGCCTACACAATCGAAGTTGGTTTCGTCTGGTATAAGTTGTCCGGTCATCAGGAGATTGAGGAGACCAAGCAGGCGTTCGAAGCCGCTCTTCGTGACCCTGGTTTCAGAGAAGGGTTAAATGTTCTCATTGACGCCAGGGATTCGTCCGGAAAGCGCACAAGTAGCGATCTTTCTAGCTTGGCCAATTTTTTTGGAAGTCACCGGAGACTCCTTGGGAAAAAGTTCGCCCTCCTGATCCAGGAGCAGAACCCGACTCCGGGAAAATATTCCAGAACCCTCGTGCCTCAATCAGACCGGTACAAAGTTCGGTTTTTTATTTTCTACGCGCCGGAAGATGCGATAAAATGGTTGACGACTGAAATAGAACCTTCCTGACTCTTCGCCCTTTTCCTTTCTTTCCCATGTACAAAAATTATTGGAGATTCTAACATGTTCAACTTTCGTCTGGTTGCCGTTTTTCTGTCCGTAGCTCTTTCGTTCGGAAGCCCCTTGTCCGCCCAACTGAATTATGAAGGTTCATCGTCGCTGGGGGATTCGCTCATTCCGGAGCTGGCGAAGGACTTCACGGCGAAGACCGGCATTCAGTTTGGAACGATCAATCCAACCAACTCAGCCCAAGGGTTTCAGGGTGTGAAGAGCGGAAAAGCTGCTATTGGCGGCCTTTCCAGGCTTCTAACACAAGAAGAACTCAAGGACGGCTTTGCAAACCGGGTCATCGGATATGATGCGGTCGTTGTATACGTCAATTTGCAAAACCCTATAAAGAACATCACCATCGCCCAATTGAAAAGTGTTTTTTCCGGGAAAATCGTCAACTGGAAAGACCTTGGCGGAAGCGATGTCCCGATCGTGGTTCTCGTAAAGCTCGGTGGAGAGGAAGGCGGCGTGGTGGGTCAGTTCAAGGAACTGGTAATGGCTGGAGAATCTATGGCCAGCCCGTCGCTTGCATTCCCCAGCCACCAGGAAAACGTCGAGTATGTCGCGAGCAACCCGGCCGCGATTACCTTCGCATCGCTAGCCGGCGACAAGAAAACCGGTCGGATCCTCTCGGTCGAAGGGGTTGATCCCTCCCGGAAAGCGCTTTTATCCGGGGAATATCCCCTGGCAAGGCCTTATTTGCTGATTTTCAAGAGCAATCCGCCGGAGCCTGATGTAGCGAAGTTCATCGAGTTTGTCTTTTCTTCGGAAGGCCAGGCGATCGTCCAGAAATTCGTTGTTCCGGTGGTCAGTTTCGACGGCAAGGAAAACTGATTTTTTTTT
>MNYA01000121.1 GCA_001872985.1 bacterium CG2_30_54_10
TGTGAGGAATCTCGTTTTATGTTGAGAATGTAACATCTCAAAAAGATGGGAAGAAAAAAAGTAGAAGCGGCTTCCAGCCGCTTGAGAACCACGCGGCAAGATGCCGCGTCTATTTGTTACCCCGAATTATTGAGAAGTTACTTGAGAATCAGCTAATGCCCCTTCTTTTTGAGCAGATACAAATTCAGGTCGAATGTAAAATGTGCCCGGTAATTTCGCCCATTACTGGAATATTGCATTGTTCCCCCCCCGGAAATCCTTTCCGAGATGGGGTGACCTTATTGGAAATCATGGCGGCCATGATGATCCTGGCTTTCGCTTTCATTCCAATCGTCGGAGTCATCGGAACCGGGGCAACTGATACTGATGTCACCAACTCCTATATTTTCGCCCAGACAGCCGCGCGAACCATTCTCGAAAATCTCCTGGACAACGTCCCGTTCGAGTGCGTCCACCTGGAGCCCGGGTCTGTCAGCGATCTTGATGGCACGAACAGTGAAGATCATGTTTCAAGCTTCAAAGATTCAGGCACCTTTAAGGTGGCATCCTTTGTGGCCCTCCTCGGGAACACGGCAGACCTGCTCGGCCGCGGAACCCTCGTCGATGGGCGCGGGACGAATTATTCGGTGAAGCTTCTGGTTTTCCCGATCGAAGGAGTCGATAGCGACACCCCAGACCCTGACACTGAGATAACCTTCAACTATCTTCCGCGGCCGGATTTCGAGAATGCGTCGGCATCCGACAAATCGACTTGGTACACGGGGGATGAATATGTTCCTGCCGGAAATTTGCGGCCTTATGATTACGCAGTGAGCAGCGTCAAAGTCAACGCACGCGGGCTTGGAGTTTCTCCTGGAACAAACGCATCGGAAATGTATTGCCTGATGAAAAGGTTTCTGCTGCGCATCCGCTGGAAGACGCCCCCGACCCGGGAAAGATTCCTTGAAATCTTTACCGCCAAAGCCAACCTTTCGAAGAAGGACGACTGAGATGCGTTCAAACGCGAGTCGCGGGAGTGCATTAACTGGCGGCGCTTTGTCATTGCGAAGGGCGCCGGTGACGAAACTACCCGGATCGCAGACAGCCCTTTCCACCCGTGGAATGGCAGTGCCGCTCGTTCTTGTTTTCGCCGCAATCATGGGGCTTCTGGCGACATTCGTTATTAAAAGCAACTCCCAGAATTTCCGCCAGAACCGAACCAGTTTCAGCCAGTTGCAAGCCACATTTGCAGCTCGCGCAGGCATGGAGCACGCACTTCTGAAGGCCAAATATTTCCATAAAGGGCTGTTCGATGCCGCTTGTTTCGCTCAGGGGCGAAACCCGTTATTCAATTTCGATCAACCCATCGACACCTTCACCAATCCGGGCCCCAAATTTTGTATTTTCATGGGAGACGCTTCACCTAATTCCACCGGGTTCATTTCTCCTGCCGCTCTCTCCACCAGCCTTTCTGGTGCATTGACAAACCCAAGCTCGTGGTTGGAGTGTTTTCGCACCGATGTTACCTCAAAACAAGATGTTAACCTGCCATTGTCCATGGACCCTCTTCCAACCGAAATCCATGACCGAATGAAGTTTCCCTATGTGGCTGGCTACCAATTGACCGCAGTCGAGGTGCTGGCGCAGAATATCGCCGAAAGCGAAGATCTCAATTCCGTCACCAATCAGGTGGTTGTTAAGCTTACGGTCGTCGCCACAGCGACATCGCCGTTCACTAATTCAAGCATCTCCGAACCGGAAATGTTCACCCAGGAATTGACCAGAACAGTCCGGATTTCCAGGGATCGCGCTCCATGACCGCAAGACGTGCTTTCACACTCACCGAGGTCATAGTCGCCACCGGAATTCTTTCGCTCTTCCTGGCAGGGATGTTCTCTCTTTTTTCCAGTGGGCAGTCCGCAAGCAGCGCCGCTTTTTGGCTTCAGAAGACTGCTACCGCATTGCGCAACACCACGCGACACGTGTCAGACCGAGTTCAGAAATCTTCTTATCCTTCGACCCTGGTCTATCCGGGGAAGATCGCTGAAAACACGCGACCCGATTTCTGTCTGCACGTGAATCAGGCGGGGAGCCTCAAAGCGGTCGATTGTCTCGCCGTTGAGAGCAAGACATCCATGGCGACCAAAATCCTTTGGTTCACCGAATCCTTTCCCGAAAAACGTGGATTCGAGTCCGAAGTCTCTGCATTTCTGACTTACCATGTTTATTCGCTCTCAAAAGGTGGTCAATTTCTTTATCACCGTTTCCAGGAGACCATCCCCCTGTCGGATCCTTCAAGCGGGTATATCAGTGGCCTCTCCCGCCCGGCGATCCCTCCGCCGTCCGCCACCCTGGTTGAATCCAAGGAACTTGTGACCGACGTGGATCACGTGGATGTCGGTATCCAAAGCGCCACGGCCACCGGGACTCCCGTTACCGTCGAGATAGGATGCCTCTACCCACGCGGAAAAACCACTCGTTTGGACCGACTGACTGTTGTTCCAAATGTGGCAGCGGTCGTGGCTACCCCTTAGATATTGGTTATTCAAAAACGCGTTCAATTTTGTGATGTTATGAGTTCGACTCTTCATTATGAAACGATCGATCTTCAACAGGAGAAAGTAATGCGCATCTCACGCCTTTTGGTTTCGGTGTTGTTGGGCTTCGGCACGATCGTTTCGGTATTGTCCGCCCAAACTCCTCAGGTTTTCGGGTATGTGGACGTTGCCGAAACGCTGGCTTTTCATCCGCTCATGGCCAAGATGAGCGTCAAGGAAGGCAGATTCGATCTTTCCGCCCTCGGCGATGGGGCTCCAAAAAACCGCGACCAAGCCCGGCAGGAGCTTGAATCAAAGAGAGAGCAACTTTTGAAGCGTAAGCAGACGGCCAACAAGGGGATCGATGACCTCGACAAAAGTTTTCAGGAAGACCTGAGAGGGATCGCCGATCTCCAGGCTCGCTTGAATGCTCTCCCTCCCACTGCCCGTACCCCCCTCCTCAATGAATATAATAGAAAAAAGGGAATCATCGACCGGAAATATTGGAAGCGCCGATCCGACCTCCAGGAAGAGTTGAAGCTTGTTGATTACAACCTTGAAGAAATGAAACAAGAAAATGAGGTTTTGCATCTGACGAACATGGAAGAGACCCAGAAAGCTTTCAAACTCATGCTCGATGATGTCTACCAAGCCATTGACGCGGTTGCTGAGCATTACAAGGTTTCTTTTGTTTTCAACAGTTCTTTCAGCCTCGATCGATCAGCCCAGGGGAAGTCTATTTCCCCCGAAAATACGATGGCTCAATTTTTCGGAATGACTCTTGAAGGAACCCCCGACGACATTCTCTACAAACATGGGAAAGAAGGCCGGCCGCCGATGTTCATGGGCCTGCGCTACTGGACAGGGGCTCAGAGGTGGGCTTACCGCAACTGCTACGATCCGAGGCTGGACAAAATGTTTATCAAGGGCGGCGTAAACATGACCCCGGCCGTGGTTGATTTTGTCTACCAGAAGTACAAGGTCGATTCCATTCATTCACAGGTAATCCAAAAATTTCTTGAGTATGAGGCCAGAAATTATTGATTGACAGCCAAGTTTACTGATACCCGAGAGATCTTAATTTTGCAAGTGTTGCTGAAGTGCGTTTAAAAATCCAACTTACTTGCAAAATTCGGGTAGAATGACCGTGGAAGAGGGCAAGGCAGATTCGAGGAGGTTTTATATGAAACGAACATGGCGAGTATGGAATGAGCGAGCGATCTGGCTGGTGGTGCTGTTCCTGTGCTGCCTTGGACAAGACCTCCTGGCCTTGGATCCGGCGCCTACCAACGGCGTAGCATATATTTTGCTTCCCAAGGAGATCCCGGCCAAAATGGACGGAGTCTACCGCCTGAACTCCTACAGCGATCCATTCGGCCCGATAGCTCTGGGGAAGCGCATTTTCGACCTGCAGTTCTCCGTTGCGACGACGGTGAACGGGTTGGCGGTTGACCAGGAGAACAGGCTCTATCTGTTCATCAGCCCCAGCATCAGCGGTGATTATACATTGGTCGACAAGCAGGGCTGGTTGCCTAAGAGCGCTTTCGAGCCGGATTCCCCTGCATTCATCAAGCTGATCGGCCAGCCGTTCAACTCGACCCAGATTTCCCGCGACATCACCGGGCCAATGCCCAATCGACAGTACGATCACGGGACCACCAACTACGACGGCGATTTCTGGGATTACGGCCCCTATCCTGCCTCTCCCCACTACCCAAGCGGCTGGCCACACACACATGCTGCTTATACCAAAGGCAGTTTTGTTGACGCCAGCGGGAACCCCTATCAATACCAGTTCAACCCGATCAACCCGGCATCCCACAAGGGAATCCCCCTCTGGAACGGCCCCGGAGGCAGTTCGGCTGGGATAAAACATCTTACCGACCCTTACAAGGTCATTCTCCCCAACAAATGGGGCGGAATTTCATGGTTCGCCTACCCCACGAAAAATATTCCCCCATCTGCCCCCGAGGCTGCATATAATGGCCTTCTCGACGGCAAAGACGGCCGCCCTGAGGTCACGCAGTATGACTTCAGGCTCAAGCACGACGATGTGGCCGATGGGTTCCGCCGATTGAGCGGTTCCATATATGTGCCGATGATGAGCCCTTACTGGGATGCATGGTATATTTCCGCCGTGGTGAAGCGCGTCTACTGGACCCGCGACCGCTCCCTGGATCTATATTCCTACAAAGACGTCGTTATCCCGCCTGACGGCCCCCCATACTCGAACAAGCCCGGGCTTGATGCGGCAAAGGTTCTGTCCGCAACTGATCTGGATATCAAAGAAGAATACGGCAAGACCTGCGGTGACGGTTGCATTCCTGGCGGCCCGATGAACCCTCAAGCCGTCGGTAAAGTTGAATCAGTCGTTCAGGTGTTTACTTCCACCACGGGCCGCCGGTATGGCTTCAACCCTTACGGCAATGACATGGGACCTTACGGAGAAAATGATGCCGCCCTGCGAGTCGTCAGCGGCGGGACGACCTACAATCTCGACCTGAGCGCAACCAATATCCGTAATCAGGATTATCTCCTCACCACTCTGGGCTACGCAAAGTTGAAGGATATCAGCCGAATGGGCGTTTCCTCAAATTTCGACCCGGCGGCCATTCCCGTCGTTTCAGCGCCTGATTACCTTTTCGGTTCGGTTGCCGAGAAGTTCGTGATGCAGGATTCGTGGTGGGGTCTGGGTGGCGTTGGGTTTGAATACTTCGGCCAGGATATCAGCACTCCCAATGGCAAGCTTTTCAAGAAGGGGCACATCTACCGCCTCGATTATCTCGACAGCCTCAACCCAAATGCGGAAGACGTCGGTTTGTTCGACGGTTCCGTTGATGCAATCGGAGTCGACGGGGAAGGAAACCTTTACGTTCTCTTCACCGAACTCGATTGCCCCAACGATCCGATCTGGCCTGATCCGGCAGGAATGCCAAAGGGCCCGGTACTGGCCGCCCAATGGCCGAGCTCCGATATTACCGGCCATTCCGAATTTCTCGGAAACGGTTCCTGGATGCGCCCCGGGATCGGCACCGGCGATGTCCCGATCTCGGATCCGACGCAGGCAGGCGATTATCTCGATCTCTACTTCCGTCAGAAGATATATAAGGTCGCCCGGAAATATACTGCCAATGCCGGTGGCGGATACAACCTCTCATCGGTCGAAGAGCGCGGAAAGGTCGAAGCAGGTTACGACAAGATCAGCCGCAAACTTCGGTATGACGGCGGCGCGTTGTTCAGTTGGGCCAACGATTGGTATCATTCCGAGAATGTGGTGGGAAGGGTTGCCAGCGTCAAAGCTGAGTTCGCGGTGGTAAACATCGCCGCCAGACCCACGATGTATCACGGCCCAACTGATTGTACCTACTCGGTTTGCCGCGATGACCCCGGATTGGCCGGAAAGCGGACGAATAACAGCGTTCCAATTTTCGAGAATGACGTTGTCACCTTCAAACTCGAAGGATACAAGCCATTCGGCGCGAACGGAGAGCGACAGCACTTCCGGGGCGTCGGCAACATTCCCGGTCTGGGGATAACCACCGTAAACATGATTCCGCCGTATGAAAACTACGATGAGGATAGCAACAGTGTGGCCGGCGGGTTCCCTTCAAGCATGTTCGAAAGCGAGACGTTGAAAACTCAGATCTACTGGTTCGTCGATCTTCTTGATTCAACTGACCCTGCGAGTGGAAAGGTTCTAAAGCATTTCCTCGTCGGAGATGGTGGCAGCCCCAACGCAGGAGGAGACAACCAGACCTTCTTCTTCAAATTCCCTCAGCCGGGTAACTACGCTGTTTACGCCAAGTTCAAATACAACTATTTCGATTACTCGAAACTCGCCGATCTCGACAACCCCAGACCTTCAGATCTTAAGCTTGTTGCGACCACTTACCCTCTCGGGGCCGGGGTTTTCGAAACAACACAGAAGGTTCTTTACGCAGTGGAATCAGCCCCTGCAATTAATCCCGACAAATACGTCACCAACGTTCATATCTACAAAACCGGATTACAAGACGTCTCCTCCATCAGCGGAGGCGGGGACACCTACGACCTTCCCGAAAACGCGTCGCCAACCGCATTGTCGTTCAGCTTTGAAGCTCAGTTCGTCAGGGATGCGAACCGCAATGCATCCGATGCCGATTTCAAGACATTCAACGGCGTGGGCGTCTGGGATTACGGCGATTCAGAGCATGTCTATAATTACGGAGGGCCGAACCTTCCGATTCAGGCATTCAACCCTGGTTTCGTGAAGGAATACGACACGGCCGAACTCGCTAAACATGGGACGATGGTTGAAGGGTCGCTCAGCCCGAAAGATCTTGCCGCCTTCAAATGGAGGCTATACATCTATCCTACCTACGACGGCGCAGCCTTCCCGCTAGATGGGCCGGGGGTTCCCTACGGCGTGGGGGATTGTTCCACCGCCTCGGGAAGCGATATTGAAGATCTTGGCGGGAGGAAGTTCCGCATCAAGGTCAATATCAACAAGACCGACCTTGCCCCGATCAAGACCCCGATCGATCCAGGCCAATATCGCGTTCGCCTGGAACTGGTCTATCCAAGAGTCACATGGTTCGAGTACAAAACTGGCCCGGGTGCAACCCAGTTCCAGTATCGAAGCATTATTCCCGACCCCCTCCCAAACGGGATCGTAACCACCGTCAAAGGGACTGATGATCCACTGAACCCGGTTTCCTGGGATCTGGACAACGCCCTCTTCGACAACGGAGACTCATGGAACATCAGAGCCAGAGACTTCGAAGTCGGTGTCGCTTCCATAAGCACCTCTCCGAACCCAATCATTCAGTCGACCAGTGATCCGGTCGAAACGGTCACGATCACTGCAGGTTTGTCGGACAATAACCCGAACGCGGTTTTCCCGCCGGAATCTGGCACACCACTTCAGATCTGGTACCAATTTCCGAAATACAAGCGTCACAGAACTGAGATGAAAGAGGCTTACGTGGCCTCTACGCGGACCGGTGATCCAGGGCCGATGCCTCTTCTCAATTCGTTTTACGAGAATGATTGGCTGGTAAGCGCCTCCTATACCGCGCAGATCGCCGATTTGAATGCCTTCAATCCTGACGACGGTGATTTCAAAAATTGGGTTGGAAAGATCGACTTCGCCGTCGATGCGGAGTTGAAGGATGGCTACGGAGCCAGCATTCCGTTGAACCTGGCTACTCCTCACCATTTCTATGCCACAGCCCCAGCGGATGAATTCCCGATGAGCATCTCCACATCGAAAGTCGGGCTCCAACGCTATGACAACGACCCACCCAGCCTGAGATGCATTATTGTGTCGCAAGCCGATAACCGGCGTTGGGAAATCGTACTCCAGGAAGCAGATCGAGACCTCGTTTGCAATCCAAAGACCGACGGCCAGTTGGGAAAATGCCAACTGAGCGTTGCGGCCTACCAACTTAGCGAGAACAAGACAATCGGTTCTTTAACAGTTCTCATTACTGGAACCGCCAAGGGTATTGGTTCAGCCTCAGGAACCGTTACCCTCGATGAAACCAACCCCGAAATGACAGCGGATGTTTTGGCCCTTCTTCCCGTGGTCCGGCGGTCGACCCGTATCCTCGCCAACTTCAGTTTCTGGGACAACGTCGATTACCTGAACTTCTCATCCGCCGAATTCAAGATTAGCGACAAGTTCGGTCAAAGCCTCATCACCGGAGCTGCGCCGGCGGTTCCACTTGCCAGCCGTTATCTTGAGAGCACTAACAACCAGGAAAATTCCAACCATCCTGGAACAGTCAGCAATCCTGAACCTCAAGCCCGTTTTAGCGCGGATACCCCGATGAAAGTCGATCCTATCCAAACAAAACCGAGCGAATACCAGATCAATATCCGGTGCTTGGCAGCCGATGCTGAAGGGAATACGCGATCTCTCGTTATTCCGGTGAAGGTCATTGACAGCTCGTTCGAAACCCGCGTCCTCGAGAGTCGGGAAGAACGCCGGTAGGTAGGAGGAAATAACGTATCATCTCAATAATCCGGTGCGCCCTCATGCCTCCCCCGGATTATTGAGGTGATACAAGAGATTTCTCCCTTCGGCCGAAATGACAGCATCGTTTGCCATTCCAAACGAATGTGAGAAATCTCGCTTTATGCTGAGAATCGGCTAATGCCCCGTCTTTTTGAGCAGATACCAAGCAGCCCCGTTCGCGGGGAGGTATCGAACCGCGAACGGGGCTGCTTGCATGCCAGTAGCCATTCTTCGCAACTTCAGGAAAGCCGGTGTCCGGATTTATTCCGAGGCTGTCGGGCTGCAACCGTCTTTTTCATGCTGGTTCTGGTTTTTTTGTTTCTATACCCTGCTTCTGCCTGTAATCTCGAATCATTCGTCCCGCTTCAGTTTTACGACCATTGTCGCGATCTTGCGGCCAAGGTACAGGAAGCGGCCGTATCCAGAAAACTCGGCCATCCGGATGCTGACAAACTTGCCAATCGGCTTCTGAACGCCTGGGTGGATTTCTATCTCGAGCATGGCAGCAACCCACCGCCGATGTTCGCTCATATTTCATCTGAAAGCTGGCTCGCAGCAATGCGAACGATGGGTTACGGGATTCGTCATCTGGTAGATCAGTCTCCAGACAACGATGACGGCGATAGCACGCTCCTTCCCCTCTATCTTCTCGTGAACCCAGCAGAACTGGCCGAAAGCGGAAACATGATCTCCTCTTGGACAATGAGCCTCGAATCAAACCTTTTTACATCTGAAAATCCCGCATCTTTCACGCTTTGGTTGGAGAATTCTGCCGTCAAGCCGCTTATGGCAGTGAATGAGATTCTTGGAGACAAATTCCCCAGGCTTTCGGAACGCGTTTCCGAATTTCTGGGAAAAATCAGGGAAGACTGGCGCCCGGTGGTTCATGCCGATCCGGCGGAACAGGCATCCATGGCGATCGAGCTGATGCCACGGCTGCGAAGAGATGTTTTCAAAGAAAATTCGCGCTGGCGGAACCTGTTTTTCCGCTGAACCCTAAAAAAAGATCGTGCACCCACCCTCGAACTCGAGCCAATGACCCATATCCTTAACCATCCACTCGGGACAGGCACCTCCACATCACCCGGAAGCTTACGTTTACCGTTGCTTCCTTCCGGACCTGGCGGGGTTCACGGACTTCCGCCGTGTGGAACCCATCCTTCGACGCTTCAAGAAAAGGCTGTGATCACCAACCAAGCCCTCTGATAGGAATTCAGCCCGCCGTAACGGGGATTTGCGGTTGATAGAGGACCCCGAGCCCTCCGCCTAGCACGACATCGGAAAGGGCGGGATTCGAACCCGCGGTGGAGTTTCCCCCACTCACGCTCTCCAGGCGTGTGCCTTAGACCAACTCAGCCACCTTTCCAAAAGCCAGGGAGAAAAAAACAAAATCAACCGGAGAGAGAGAGATTCGAACTCTCGAGGCACGCTATCAACGCGCCTACTCGATTTCGAGTCGAGCGCTTTCGACCAACTCAGCCATCTCTCCTCGATCAGCGCGCCTGGGAGGATTCGAACCTCTGACCGCCAGATTCGCAATCTGGTGCTCTATCCAGCTGAGCTACAGGCGCATACGCCAGGGCGGAGAAGGGGGGATTCGAACCCCCGGTAGAGCTTATGGCCCTACGACGGTTTAGCAAACCGTTGCCTTAAGCCAACTCGGCCACCTCTCCCCATTCTGGTCGGAGGAAGTAGGATTCGAACCTACGAACCTTTCGGTTTCCGGTTTTCAAGACCGGCGCCATCGACCGCTCGGCCATTCCTCCCCGAAGTTTTGTGAGGATATCACAGGTACAAGGGAAAATCAAGCCAAGCGTCAGATTTTGTCACCTGATTTTTGCACGCGACCACAACTTCTCATTATGCGTTCAGCTTTTGTTTTCGCCAGGCTTTTCCCGTATCTGCTCAATAATCCGGGGAAACTCAATGATTCCTGGCGCAAGAGATTTCTCCCTTCGGTCGAAATGACAGCATCGTTTGTCATTCCGAACGAATGTGAGGAATCCTGCTTTATGTTGAGAATCAGCTAATGCCCCTTCTTTTTGAGCAGATACCTTTGTAACTTCTCAAAAAAGGGGGCACGCGCCCCCCTTCGCCTAGCGAAGTGAATTCGCGAGGCTCATCCCCGGCGGTCGGGCGCTTTGCGCCCTCCGGTCTGCCTTTACTCTTCCCCCGACTTATTGAGATGATACATACCTTTTCCCTAATCCCTGGTTCCCATCGTTTGATGCGAAGCAACCTGAGGATCCGGGGCTGATGCAGGAATCGGAAAGACCACGACCTCTTCCGGTTTCACCAGGCCAAGCCTCTCACGAGCCAGACGTTCGATCCCTTCCGGGGTGGAAAGAACATCCAGATTTTCTTTCAAACGCCGGTTTTCCCGCTCGACATCATGGATCCGACGGGTGAGCTCCTCTTCTTTTTGAAGAAGATTACGGACATTCGAATACCTCGATAAATATATTACCGACAACGCCACACTGAAGATGACCGAGACGATAAACATCACTTCGGCCGAAAACCGCACCCG
>MNYA01000036.1 GCA_001872985.1 bacterium CG2_30_54_10
AGATTGACAAATTCCGTCCCCGCAACGACAAACCCCATCAGTCATCGATTCGCCATTACCCACTTTTGGAGCAAGGGCTCCCCGGGTTCTCCTGGCAATTGTGCTGATGCCTATGAAGAAAGTGGTACCTCAGGCCGCGGAACCATCGCCAGAGGTTCCGGGGGGGGTCTCCCCATCCTTGGTGATTTTGAACTGTTCGATCATTTCTTTAAGATCTTTCGCGCTTTGGGCGAGCTTGGCGAACTTTTCATCCTGGCCCAAGGACGCTAGTTTGACCGAGATATCATCGCTTAGAGTTCTGGCGCTGGCAAGGGTTTCTCTAAAGCGGCTCAGCATCTGGTTTATGGCGGCGGCAACTTCTTTGAAATTGTCATTTTTGCGAAGGTGAATTTCAAAGGTCAGGTCGCCGCGTGCGATTCTCTGGATACTCTTTTCAAGCTTATAAGCCGGGCCGGCAATCTGGTGGGAATACATGATGCTCACGATGAATACGATGATAACGTTGACAAGCACGAGTAGCAAGAGCCGTGGCCAAAGATCCATGATGAAAAGCTGCATCAGCCCTTCGGTGGTCTGGTTCTCATTAAGGGTCGCACGCGTTTGCATGAAGAATGACCCCAATACGTAGATGTTGCAGGCAGTAATGATCGTGATCAGGAATACGAGCAGCAATATAGTTCCAGCGAACTTGCTTTGCATGCCCTTGGCTATGAAATAATTTTTGCGCTGGGACAAGCTCATGCCTTTCCCCTTTCATATAGTCTAGTTTCAAGGATATCTTACCGAAGGGATCCGTGTTTGTCAACGGAACTGGGAAAACACCGAACCGGAGAGGTTTGAATGGTGAAAATTTCGCGGGAAATGCCGATATCCCTGAAAATGCAGTCGCGAAAAAATCTTTTTCTCTTTTACCTGATCTCTATGTTATTTCTGACCGGGTGCGGAAGTCAGGGCTCAAACAACCCGGCCGGGTCTGGAAACGGTGTGCTGCAGACCGGGGTGGCTTCCTGGTATGGTGAGGAATACCATGGTCGTCCGACCGCCTCGGGTGAAATTTTCGACATGTACAAGCTAACCGCGGCGCATAGGACACTTGCCTTCGGGTCGGTGGTCGAAGTGGAAAATCTCGGGAACGGAAGAAGGGTGTCGGTGAAGGTGAACGACCGCGGGCCCAACCGTGAGGATCGTATCATCGACCTGGCAAAGGCCGCTGCTGCTGAGATTGGAATGGTTTCCCAGGGGACGGCCGAGGTCGCTTTGCGCTTTACGGGCGTCAGATAAGGAACACGGTCAAACCGTTTTTTTGGAAGGGATGAGTAATTCAGGCTTTCCTGGGGGGGGTGGTTCACCCCCCCTATTGAGATGTTACGTCTCGGGTTAGAGATCCCCGTCTTTCTGGTTGGGATAGTATCTGTGGTTCTCATAGACTGCCCAGCCGTTGTAGCGCCCGCTTTTCCCTTTGAAAGGTGCTTGGACAACGCCGCCTTGCTCGTCGAATTTGTATTCTCCGAAAAACTGAATCGTTCTGCCCACCTGAAGTTTCAGCGTTTCTGATCCGGTTATGTTGAACTTGAATGTAAACTCCTGCTGGCCGTCACGAGTTCGCACTCTACATCGCTGAGAAGCGGTTCCGCTTGCGGGGGTGGGATCGGGTGGAAGCAACTGGGTTATATCGCCCCCGTCGCGTACCTCGGCTTTTGGCAGTCGTTGCTGGTAAGCCTCTGAAACAACCAGATCCGAGCTCATGTAGTTGGCAAAAATGAAAATCGCGAAAACGACGATGGGGATGGTAATGAGAATTGCAGAATCCTGCCAGGTAAGATCAGGCGCCCGTTTACTCACATCCTTCTCCTTTGTTTCAGCTAACTGGATCGACCGGCAAAATACGGCCAAGCCCGGTTAGCATAGCACAATGGTTGTCCTGCCGTCCAGCTCTGAATGAGAGGTCAGAATTCAGAACCCAGGAGCGATTGGTTTCATCTCAATAATCCGGGGGAAGCATGAGAGCGTAGCGGAGAGCGCGGGGGATGAGTGATGAATGATGAGTGATGAGCCACCATTTATTGAGATGTCACAGCGATTGTAACAAAATTCTAAAGTCTCCTTAAAGATTTGTCGATGGAACAGCTACGGAAGTTCCGCGGAATACACGGACGTTGCCCCGCGATCCCATGGGAACATGGATGAAACCCGATCCGGAAGCTGACCTGCAAGGAGCGCATCGTGTGGAATAAACTGAGAGCCCGACACTACGCAATCATTCTTCTGCTGGCGATCGTGACCCTTGAAACCTCGGCAATCGCAATCGATCGGTTTCTCAGCAAGGGTGATGACACAGCCTTCGCTGTCGATGGGAAGTTCCGCAACAACTCGTTCCTTGAACGCTTTCAGATCGCGGAAGCCAACGCCGCTCCCCTACCTCAGACACTTTCGATGACCCGCAATGCAGCAGGTGTTTCGAGGCTTTCAGCGAACAAAGCCGATCTGATGCCGAACAACCGGCTCTTTTCCGCGGAAAATGGAGCACCTATTCCCGGCCCTGCTCCGGCACGCACTTCCGTTCAGTCCGAAGCCGATCTTTCAACGGATAAAGACTGGCTGGAATACACCGTCAAAAAGGGTGATTCACTCGCCCAGATTGCCGGCCTGTTCGGTGTCAAGTGCGATCTGGTCGCCTCGGCGAATCAACTGAAGGATGAAAAACTAAAGGCGGGCCGAAAGATCCGCATTCCTCTTTCTTCCTCTCGCATGATCTACAAGGTCAAGAAGGGTGACTGCCTTTCCAAAGTCGCCAGCCGTTTCGGAATTACCATTCAAGACTTGATCGTCGAAAACAACCTCAAGAGTTATTCCCTCCTGGAAGACCAGGAGCTCGCGATTCCAGTTCGAAAAAAATCCTCGGAAATGGTCATGCTCCCGCTTAAGATCGTTCACGAGGCATCTCCTAAAGTATTGGTTAAGTCTTCAATCTCCATCGTTCCTTCCAGAGATAAGCTTCAAATTGCTTTCAATCCTCGGTTTTCAACGGCACTCAAAATCGTCAGGGTTCCTGCTACTCCTCTCGTCAACACGCCGATAGCGGCTCCCCAAACTGTTTTCCCCCAGACCCCCGCTGTAAAGCCTGTTTCCGCACCGGCTCCGGCGGCGAAGAGCCTGGCCGTGACCTTGGTAAAGACAACGACTCCGGTCGTTGCAGCTCGCGGGACAGCCGATGACGAAATCAAAATCGTCATGCACACCGTCAAGAATGGAGACAATCTCGCAAAACTCGCTCGGCAGTACAGAACCTCTATCTCCCAGATCGTCGCGAATAACGAGCTGACCAACTCAAATCTGAAGGTCGGCAAGCAGGTCAAAGTTCCCGTAAACAAAAAACTTTACCGTGTATTGCAGGTTTCAAGCCGCAAAATTCCAGCCAGGACAAAATTTCAGATCCCGGTGATGGGGAACATCAGCGACAACTATGGGTGGCGCTTTCACCCGGTCTGGCGCAAGCGGTTGTTCCATGCCGGAATCGACATTGCCGCCAGTCGTGGAACCACGATCGGTTCTTCGCTTCCTGGACAGGTGGTTTACGCCGGGTGGCGCACAGGTTATGGAAAGCTGGTCATCGTCAGGCATGCCAATGGTCTCTCAACCAGATACGGTCATTGCAGCAGCTTTAATGTCCGCCGAGGCCAGATGGTCAGGGCCGGCCAGGCCATCGCACGCGTCGGATCGACAGGTGTCGCAACCGGGCCTCATCTGCACTTTGAGATCCGCCGCAACGGCAAAACCCTGAGTCCCCGGGCGCTGCTTTTCCCCGGTAAACAGCGATAGATGCCCATCTCCATTTCGGGCTCCGGCTCCGCCATGGCATGAGCATGAAATCCATTGCCCGCATCACGCTCGCCGTGCTGGCGGGCTTTTTCCTTTATCTCGGATCGGGTTTTACCGCCAGCAGCCTTCAGACCCTTGACCCCGATCGCACCTTCGACACCGAGCCATGGTCGGGGCCAACGGCCATTCCAGGAATTTATGGAAATTTCAACCCACGAAACATTCCCGAACTGCAGGCAGGAAGAACGCTTCCTGAAACGGGACCGGCTCCCGGCCTGGAACTTGTGGCCCAACCCCATGCCCGAGAGTTCGGATCGCACTTCGTTCCATTCCATCCCCCTTCCGAGGTGAGGCCTCCGGAAATGGGAACCAGCCTTCCGCTTGTCGATCGCATGCCTCCCGGCTACACCGATCTCAACGAGCGTGAAGACGACGTGGCATTCAGCTCGAACCTCTACACCGACACCACCATCTACGGAAACGGGACGAGCAAGGCAAAAAAGCTTTCGAGCAAGACCGCGGGCACCTTCTACGAACAGAATCTGCGATACGACTTGTACACAACCCGATCGAATGGGGATTCTTTGGCGGTCGTCGTGGACACTGTCCACACGAACGACAAACGGGAATACAAAGAGGGTTTCACCCTCAACCAGTTGAGCGTAGAGTCCCGAACACCGCGTTCCCTTTTGGTGTTCGGGCATTCGTATCCGGAATTCTCCAATTTCACGATGACACAGCAGGTTATGGGCCTGTACGGAGTTCAGAGGTTTCAGAATACCGAAGTTCGAAGCTTCACCGGCTACAAGGCTGTCGAGAAAGACGACCTCAAGAATCCGCGCCTGGTGAGCGGTGTAAGGGTCGAGCATCGCCATGATGATGCGGTCACGTTGGGATTGAATGCTGTTTCCACCAATGACGTTCATGAAAACCCCGGATCCGATCAGGATCTTCCCACGATGAAAAACAAGGTCTACTCCATGGACGTTTCGGTCAAACCAACGGAAAATATTTACGTGAACGGTGAGTATGCCGGAAGCGACACTGAGTTCGATCGCGCTCACGGAGCCGGAAACCAGACTGGGAATGCCTACAGAATGACCGGAAGCTATGGACGCGAAAATTACAAGGCTGAAGCTGGTGTCGAACAGGCCGAGACCCCTTTCTTGTCATATCTCGGAGAAAGCCCTCGCGATGAGAGGGCCTATTTTGCCAACTTCTTCTACGAAATGAACCGCTACATCTCGACCAGAATCGGCGAGCGGACCTCACGGGACAACCTCGACTTGTACAAGCGTGCGACCTTGGTCCGCGATCAGCCTGAGATACAGGTGACGATGCATCCCAGCGATTATTATCGCGACCTTCGTGTCGATTTTTTCTATCAGCCTTTGCGTGAATATTCTGACAATGGGAAGTTCGTGGACCGCTATCGCGACCTGATGTGGATGGAGCTGAAGCACAAGGCCGGGGCGATGCTCTATTTTGCCGGGTTCAGTTCGACCATAGACAAGGACAAAATCGTCAATACGAACGATCGTGATATCTCAAAGCTCGATCTCAAGTTGACCTGGGAATACGATGTCAGCAACCGGCTCTATGGGGTATACAGCGTTGAGCAGCTCAACTACAAGATCGCCGGCGGGAAGGATCTCGTGAACGTTTATGGGATCGGCGGACACTCTCAGTTCCACGAGGACGTCAGTCTGAACCTCGACTATACACACGAGCAGAATGACCCAACCTCTTCACTCTGGGATTCCGCCCAGGACCGGGTCAATCTCGCCCTCACCAAGGAGTACAACAACATGGCCCGAATGATCCTCGATCTCGAAGGCTCGAATCATACTTTCTCGATGCCCGGCCGCGACTTCGCCGATCTGTCGGCCAAACTCCGCTTCCTGAGGTCGTTCTGACATGCGTAGCGATCGTTTTGCCTGTTCCAGGATGGTGCAGCCCAATGGTTCTGGGCGTTATCCCTTCTCATTTAAATTTCGTTCATTGTTGCCCGCAATGCTTCGATTCACCATTCTTCCGGTCGTTGTGGTCGTGCCGGTCGCGGCGGTCGTGGCGGTCGTGGCAATCGTGCTTGTCGCGCTGAGCTGCTCCGCGGCTATGGCAGCCGGGGACCCCGATATTACAGCCGCTATTTCCAAGGATGGATACGTCAAAGATCAGCTTGTCGCTGTCTTCATTGATGGGCCTGTCTTTTTCAATCATATCGGCCAGAATGAATGGAAGCGCGTAACCCAGCGTCAGACATTCATCGACGGAGATGGAATCAGAACCGGAAACCGTGGATATGCCGTCCTGGCATGGTCTACCGACAATCTTTTGCTGATCAAGCCAAAATCCGGCTTACGTTTTTCGATCGTTCCAGGAGGAACCCCGCGCGTGATGGCCCGCTTGCATGAAGCGACCCTGATGCTATCGGTTCGGGACTCCCAAAGTATCCAGGTCGAGGGCCGGAATGGAACCCTCTGGCTTCCGCACGGGGACACGACAATACAATCCAACCAGACCCACGACCTGGTTAAATCCCTTCGAGGCTTGGCTCTATACCGGATGATCGGCAGCGCCAAAGCGGTCAAGATTCCCGAAGGATACGGGATCGAACTCGACCACCACGGCCGGGATTCCGCATTGACGGCCTATGACGTGCGCATGGAATACGATTCCTTCCGAAGGTTCAACACCTGGCTGCGAAATTTCGATGAAGTGCAGGAGCGGATGTCGACCAAGATTGCCTACAAGATCGATTCCGTGATGGTGAACGACCATTTCGTGAGCAATCTTGAGGTCGATCAAGACGGATTTCGGGTTCTCGACCCGGGATCCGGAGGCGCTCCGACCGAGATTCATCTTAAAGTCAAGGTCACGCCTTATCCCCGCCCTCAAGATCGATTCGAGGTTTATTTGAACAAGGATCTGGTCTACGCTCTACGGGAGGGGAGTGAAGGCTATTACGAGGTCAGATTCAAGCTTCCGACCTTTCCCGAGTTCTTCGTGAAGATCCATTATGTTGATTCTCTTGGCCGCCGTGACCGGATCTTCGACAGCCGTTTCGTCGTATTCAATCGAAATCGCAAGGTTCAAGAGATCAGGCAGTTCATCAAACAGCTTTCTCTTGCCTTCGAGCGCCGCGACTTGATTTTCCTGCGCGATCATATTTCGCGTGATTACCGTGATTGGTTTGGAAATACCTATTTTGATTTCACCCGCCAACTCGACGATACTCTTCGTGATTATCGCGACATAAGGCTTCTTCTCCATCCGCACACTTTCAAGTTCAAGGGTGAGGTGGTTCAGGTCAACATGAATTACCGGCTGACAGCATTGGCGGGAAACTGGAATTACAGATACGAAGATCTGGGCTCCGAGCTGATGACGCTAGCCTTCGCCGACGGCGAATGGCGGATCAGATCGAAGGCCAAAGGTTTGTTCTTTCAGCGTTTGAAGGTGGCGGTAGATCTTCGTCAGGGAATTCTTCGAGGGCGTGTTCTCGATGAATTGTCGGGTTTTCCGATCGTGGGAGCCCGGGTCAAGATCTTGAAGACCAGCATGCAGACGGTCACCGACTCGATGGGCGAATACGTCATCTACAATGTTCCGCCCGGCGCCTACGATGTCGAGGTCAGCAAGAACGGCTTCGGAAAGACAACGGTCAGCAAGGTTGAGGTCGTCCCGACCGGGGAAAGACACTAGGGAAGGCGCAGCCAGGAGCTGGTATTCAGTATTCAGGGTCAGGACGAGAACGCCGGCGATGAGAAAATTTGTTGGCTACAGTTCGCATGGCATTTTGAATTCTGGCTCATGGACTTTGAACAATGGTGATGAATTTTAGGACTGCCTTGTAAATTGCGGGGGAACGAATGAATCGGGTAAAAAGCTATTCTAAGGTGTCGATCCTGGCATGTTTGCTGCTTACGATGGTCTTCCTCGGCCTTTCCGGGTGTGGGACTGGCAACCCGGCATCCCCGGGGTTGAAAAGCCTCGAGGTTTCAGGGAATCTCGGGTCGGATCAGCCTGGGATGTTGCTCTTTCAGGATGGCGGCCGGGAGGTTGCAGTGCCTGTAGCCCCCGGCGGCAAGTTCGCGGCGTTTCTTCCGGCTGGGCGCTACCGCGTGCTGCTGAAAAGCGCGGAAGGGAAGCTGACGCTCGTCAAGCGCTCCCTGACGGTTGAGGACAACCTGACCATCAGTCTTCTTGATGTTGATCTTGTGCCGATTCCATCGGTGGTAAGCGTTTCTGTGCCAGTTGTGAGTCATTCATCCGCGTTCGTAGAGTGGGAAACCGACCTCGAGTCGGACGGCCGCGTAGATTACGGCACTGACGCTATTTACGGATACTCGACCTTCACCGACACGGCGCTCGATCGGACCCATCGGATTCAGCTATTAGGCTTGAGGCCGTCTACTTCTTATCATTTCAGGATCGTTGCGGGTCGCCATGGTTTGGATGAGGTACAGTCATTTTCAAAGGATTACGTCTTCGCTACCGAACCGGCGCCTGCGGCAGGATCCGAAGTCGCAGCCGCAGCCTCGGCGGTGGCCGTGGCTGCACCGTGATTACCAAACCGTACTAAATTCGTAACTTCGAATGAGTTTAGCGGTCGGAAGTTAAACTGCCTCAAACGTCGATCAGATCAATGTTTTGCTCAGTCATCGATTGCCATCATGAAAATTTTACAAAGTGTCTGTTGGAGCAAGGTTTCGAGGTATTCGCTTCAGAAGGCTAAACACTTACCTAAACTCTTACTTTCTTTCCTTCCCCTCCAGATCTGCGTTAATCCGCGTTTATCTGCGGCAAAAAAATCCTTTCCTTTTTTCTATTTTTTCGTTTCCCCAGCTTTCTT
>MNYA01000473.1 GCA_001872985.1 bacterium CG2_30_54_10
GCGACGCGGCAAGATGCCGCGTCCACAATTTGGGGCAGAACCGAGAAATTTAGCGGACATTGTTAGTCGCGATCCTCACGATGGGCGAAGTGAATTCATTCACGCGCCCCGCCTCCCATTGAAGTGTGCCTTGCGCCCTCTGTTCTGCTTTCATGATTTCCTCCGGACATTGAGATGATTCGAAAAATTTCCGATTTCAAAAAGTTCCGTTCAACCGTGCGGTTCGGAAAAATATCCGAAAATCACAAGTAGCAGCCCGACTCCGAGCCACAGATGCCACGCAATAAATATCCCACGCCTGGCCTCGGAAGAAGGCTTTTCGAAAAGAACCGCGAACCCCATTATCAGCAACGCCAGGGAAAAACCTCTGAAAATTGCCGCCCCGGCTTGGGATTTCATCAGGTCGTTCAGTTGCAGAACAACAGCCAGTCCTCCGGTTCCGATCATTCCGGTTGCGGCTAGCAGCGTCACCCCACGATAGCCCAGCGCCTTGTACAAATTTGGATTCGGGCTATTCTCGTGATCTTCTTCCCACCAGATGCATAAGAGCGCAACATGCACGATCTGCCACAACCCCGAAAACCCCAGCACAAGAAGTGCTGGAACCGCGTCCGGAATTTTTCCGGCAGCCTCCCATCCTAACATCGGCAGCAGGCACCCGGGCAAAGTCCCGGGAAAAGCCGCCAATCCATTTCTTGCCTTGAGCGGCGTATAGATCAGGTTATACCAAGTCGCCCCCGCCAGACCCATCGCGGTAACTATCCAAGGCTGCTTCAGACAGAGAATGCTGAGACCTGCCACGAAAAAAAACAAACCCAGGCATAGAGCAAATCCCCGCCCGACCCTCCCTGATGGCAGGGGTCTGCCGCGAGTCCGCGCCATCAACGCATCGAGATCGCTCTCCTGCCACTGATTTACCGCGGAACAACCTCCCGCGAGGAAACAAATTCCCAACAGCAACCACCAACCCGGCCGTGGGTCTCGCGGAGAGGCGCCGCAGAACGCGGCAAAGGACGCAAGGCCGATAAAAAAAGATGAAACTGGCTTGAGCAACCCGAGAATTCCGAGCAATCGCGACAAGGTAATTCCTTTGTTCGACAATAACACTTTGAACTTTGTGACTATTTAAGGCACTTGTTGGTCTCCCTCTTGCCCAGGATTAACAAAGAACTTATCGCCCTTCGGGCGGACTTTTGATGTGTGACCTTCGCGCAATTTGGCGGCACAAAGTGGCAGCGGCTTCCAGCCGCTGCGCGGAGGCTTCCCGCCTCCGCCACTTTTCGGGCATTCACCACCAAAATACAATTTCCTAAGAGGTCAAGTTACTTTCGGGAAAAGATAACTCGAAATAGTGGAATCTCCCAATCTTCGCGCTGCAGGTTATAGTGGGTTTCAGGGGACTCGTCGATTCGGCAACGGGAAACAATAGCGTAGCATCGGGCTTCGATGGGCTGCCAGCCCCCGAATTCCGTCGCGAGTCTTTCCTGGCCCTTCTTCGAGAGGCGGCAGATCTCGACTCCTTCGACGGTAATGGCTGCCCCGACCAGGCATCCCACCATATCGTATTCCATTTTGGCGATGACTTCGGCGATCCGCTCGTGATCTGCATTCCTGGCAGCGAAGGAAACATGCACGTCCCTCAGGCCCAACTCCCAAACGCGAAAACAACCGAGAGCATCCTCGACCTCGCCGGTCCAGTCAATTGGCTTTTCGTGAGAAAAGAGATCGCGGGCAACGGAACCTGGGGTATCCGTTCCAATGATGGAAAGAGCCTTCT
Organism: bacterium CG2_30_54_10; assembly: GCA_001872985.1. GTDB lineage: Bacteria > Muiribacteriota > Ozemobacteria > Ozemobacterales > Ozemobacteraceae > CG2-30-54-10. The sequence continues at coordinate 1,778 of MNYA01000473.1, forward strand.
GGGCGCGGGTCATTGCCACATAGGCAACCCGGCAATCATCCGGTCGGAAACGTAAGCCTTGCGGCACCACGATCGCGGCAGGAAACTCCAAGCCTTTGGCTGCATGCATGGTGACCAGGGTGATTCGCCCGGGCCGCCGAAGTTCGCCCAGCCGAAGCTCCCGGCCGACATCATAGACGAAATGCTGGAAGTCCTTGGGCGTCGGGCGTCGGTTTTCTTCCAGATAATCGTCGACCAGGCGATCGATCAGGTTTTCCCAGGGGTTTTCTGGATTCCTGACAGGATTACGGGCTTGCGACACGGCATCCCGAAACCGGGCAGAAGTCATCTCATCCGCGGGCAAGCTATCCATGAAACAGATCAGTCGATGGATTTCCCGAACCTTCGGAAGGTACAATTCCATCCGCTTGATGAGATGAGTTGAAATCCCGCGGAGCTCCAGAATGAATTTCAACCGGAAAAGGTCAGCATTCTGGAAAGCAAGTATGGCAATCTCCTCACAAGCGAAATCCTCCCCACGCCAGCGTTCGATCTCCGCGAGTATGGCCGCATCAAGATGATCCGCGGACGGAACACGAACGACCACCGGCGCTCGGTTGTTCTCTGGCAGCAGTTGTCCGGCTTTTCCGGACAAAAGGTGAACCCCTTTCTTCATTCGGTTGGGAAGCCTCTGGATGAAGCGCTCACAGAACGACGTGATCGGTTCCGAAGAACGGTAGTTGGTCAGCAACCGATGGGTGGTTGGCTTGTAATCCTCCTCGAACCGTCGGATGAACTTTACATCTGAACCATTCCATGCGTAAATGTTCTGATCGTCATCCCCGACGGCCAGAAGCCGCACTTCCCGCTCTGCTTCAGGTTCATCCTTGCGGGCCAGCAGAGCGATCATCCGGTATTGATCCTCGTTGATGTCCTGGTACTCGTCGACCAGAATGTAGCGAACGCGGCTTACCAACCCATCAGTCACGGCATCCCGGCCTTCTCCTTTCACCGCTTCCAGGGCTTTCACGGCATCCTTCACAATATTCTGCATGAGGGTTTCCTGGCCGAGAGCCAAAACCTGCCTGGAAGGAACGGCCAGAGAACGGCTTGCGATCCGGAGAGCCAGACCGTGGTAGGTGCAGACGAAAATGCGCCCGCTGTCCCTTCCAAGGAGTTCTCGCAATCGCAGCCGGATCTCCAGAACGGTCGAGCGGTTGAAGGCAACGACGAGGATGCCTCCCCAGGGAACGCGCTGAACCCGAACCAGCCAGGCCGCGCGATGAACGAGCGATTTGGTCTTTCCGCTCCCCGGCCCCGCGAGGATCAGGATGTTCTTGGTCTTCCCCTCGGAAACGATGGCCTGCTGAGCTTCCGAAAGAGCGAACTCGGGTTCCACCTCCTGCCCCACCCGTGGCGACTTGCCAATGATGCGGGCCAAGCTCTCTTCACCGGTAGGATAGTGCAACGTCTCTTTTCGCCGCTGGAAATAGCTATCGTAAAACTCCTGGCGGGGCAGGGAAAAATAATCATGGACCATGGTCATTGCGTCATCGATGTTGCTCTTGCCGAACTCGGCGTACTGGCCCATCACATGAATCTGTGCGATTTTCTCGTCGAAGAAATCTTCGAGAGATCGACAATCCTTCGCTGTAGGGGGTGAGCACCCGTCCTTCATTTTCAAGGTCAAGGCCGGCCGAAACACCGAAAGGCCGTTCTGAACGGTCAGCGCTTTGGTGTCATCAAGGGAAAGAAAGACGGTCTTGACGGCCGAAAAACTCTGCATGCCCAACCGCGGAGGCTCCATTGCCGGAAGGAAGGCTTCCATTTCCTCAACAGTGAATTCGACCCGAATGTCCCGGCCTTGCCGCTGACATTTTGAGCGGAGCGCTTCGAGAAAGGCCTGGCCGACCTTTTGCCGATAGGGAATAAACTTTCGGATCTCGTCGGGCGATTTCCGCCGAGTGATTGAACATCGGTCGGAACCTAGGGAAATGAATGAAATCAAAGCGTCGCGCCGCCAGATCTTTAACAGCGGGAACAGATCCTTCGCACGGACCTCTGCCAATGCCGGATCACGCGCAAGGCAAGTGGCCGCAATCCGGATGTCGAGCGTGCTGGACTCTTTGGTTGCCCAATCCTCGGAGTTGTCGAGGTGCTCCAGCAGTCGGCTTTCGAGTTTGCCGAACCAACTCCACCGTGCGCTGGAATCATCGGGCGTCGCCGGAAGATTGTTGAACAGGGCAGTGCAGTGGATGGAATGGGAAATCAGTCCAACCTTCCGCATTTCTCGCAGCAAGGAAATGAGCTTTTCGGCGCTCTGACCGAGCTTTCCGGAGAGGGCATCGGTGTTCAGAAGATCATCGGCATTTGCCAGGTAGAGAACCTGCAGAAGTCGGCCCCATTCGGTGACGACATGCGGGGGAAGGCCGAGGGTCCGAACCTTTTCAAGTGCGGCCTCCAGCGTTGGGGGGACAGGTTTGGCCTCGATAACCGAAGTGCGGTTCCAGGAACGCTCAAGGCGATTCAGTTTTTCCAGCCAGGAAATGGCGATCTTTACCTTCGTGTCAGCTTTGGAATCCTGGGCATCGATTGATTCCGTGGTGGTTTCCTCCTCGCGAAGGATCTCTCCGGTCGTCCGGACAATCTCTCCATGACCGGGGCCTGCCTTCTGTTTGCGTGCCAGATTCCTGATTCCACGGAAGATACCGACCAGGTCGCCGTACCCGATGCGGCTGTCCATGCAGAGCTGAAACTGAAGCTCGAGATCCTCCGCGGAGAAAATCAAATGGCAATGAGCCTCTTTCTGGTCGCGGCCTGCGCGGCCTGCTTCCTGGAGATAGTTCTCGAGGGAGCCTGGAACCTCCATGTGAATCACGACCCGCACGTCAGCCTTGTCTACGCCCATGCCGAAGGCATTGGTGGCGCACATTACCTGAAGCCTGCCGGCAAGGAAATCCTCCTGTACACGGCGTTTGTCATCCGGAGTTCGCCCTCCGTGGAAAAACTCAGCGGAAAACCCCGCCCCCTGTAGATGCCTGGCCAACTGCTCGGCGCCCTTGCGGGTTGCTGTGAAAAGAATCGCGCCGCCACCATCACTCAGACCTTCTTTCAGAATCGCCATGGAAAGATCCAGCTTGGAAAAACAGTTGAAATTGTCCGGGGTTTCTTTTCCGGGGCCGAGGAGGTGAACATGGAATTGAAGGTTCGGCCGTTCCGCGCCCCCGATGAAGGGTTTCAATTCCTTGCCGGCTTCCTGGCGGAAATACTCGGTGATCTCATCGATCGCATCGGGCTTGGCAGTGGCGGTAAAACAGGCGATCGGTGGCATCCGAGCGTCATTGCCCAGCAGTTTCCTCAGAAAAGAACATAGATACAGGTAGTCAGGCCGGAAATCGTGACCCCACTTCGACAGGCAATGAGCTTCGTCGACGACCACCAAGCCCACTTCCCGCTGTGCGAGCGTGTCTCGGAACGATCGGTTACGCATTTGCTCCGGGGCTGCCCACAGAATGTCGATGTCACCGAGAGCGATCTTTTCCATGGTTTCAGCACGTTCGAAAAGGGAAAGAAGGCCGTTGATCGCCCCCACGTTCGCGAGGCCTCTGCGAAGAAGGGCATCGACCTGATCCTTCATCAGCGACTGTAATGGCGAGACGATCAGGGTCAGCAGGTTCCTCTGCCGCGCCAGCATGAGCGCAGGAAGCTGATAGCAAAGCGATTTCCCGCCTCCTGTGGGCAGAACCACCAGACAATCCTGGCCTTGCAGAATGGTCTCGACAATGGTCTTTTGGGTGACCACCTCCGGGTTTTCCATGACCGAACGGAATTCAGGAAAGCCGAAATACCGCTTAAGGGCTTCATCAGGTGAAAAATTTTCATTGCAGTAAGAGCATTCTCCGCAGGGTATCTGCCGCAAACGTTGTAGATACGCGGTCGTCCGTGGGAAGGTATGAACCACCCATGGCGCAAGGCGGGAAGTGCCGCCGGCTACGGAAAGCCAGGCAACCGCCATCGCCGCGGAAATCCAATCAGGTGCGCTCTCCGGGGAGCTTTCAGAAAATTCAGAAAATTCAGGAAATTCGACCAGTTGCTTCCTGCAAGCCTTTTCGGCGAACCGTTCACGAATCTGCTGTCGGGCATCGTCAACCGGAAGGGCCTGCACTCCGGTAAATTCCTGCATGGCCAGAACTCCGCCTCGCGCTCGCGAGTCTTGCGCGAGAAGAGCGAGGTAGACCGGAAGAAGTGGATCGTTACGCAGGATCTGAACCTGTTCCCGAAAAAGTCCAAACGCCTCCACGGAATCCCGAAGAGGGTCGTTTCTGCTCGATTCGGTAGGTTTGTAGCCTTTCCAAAGGCGATGATAGGGGTGCCTGGGAAAAGCCAGTGGGGAAAGAAGCAGCGTATCGATGCCAGGCAGGGAATTGATCGGGTTGTCAGGGTCATGCTCTCGGAGCCAGGGAAGATCATGGAAGATGAGATTATGCCCAAGGACGAACCGCGCTCCACGAGAGTATTCACCCATTTCGCATAGGACGGTTTGCGGGTCGGTCAGGGTTCCGGAACGCTTGAATGGCTCTCGCCCCTGCCGGAAAGCGCCTGCTACCAGCAGAGCTTTCGAAACCGGATGGATCTCGAGGTCAACGGCGACAATCTCTCCGAGCAGATCGGAAGGAAGTTCGTCTTCCATTGCGGTTAGGTAATCCTTGAAAATCCCTGGTAGTGTCCCATGCTAACTCATATCTCCGCTTAAACCGTGATTTGAAAAGCTTTCGCGGCCAACTTTTCCACGCCCTTGAAAGCTTATCGGCAAAAGGCTCAGGGCATGTATCTTAAGTAAGTTCGGGACACCACCCGAAATTCTTATCGTGCCATGATGGATCGATCAGTGGGTTTGCGGCGACATCCAGATCGATCGGTATGGAATGAACGGGGAACCCATGGGGGTGAGCTTCAACCCATGGACGTATGGCTGGACGATGACATGAGTGGTGTAATGGAAAACCACCACCCATGGCGCCTCATCGAGGATCATCTGCTCCGCACGCTGATAAAGGGTATTCCGGCGCTTCGGATCGATCTCGAACCTCGCCTTTTCGAGGACTTCGTCGACCTGAGGATTGGAATACCTGGTGAAATTTCCTCCGGGTCCTACGTTCTTCGAATGGAAAAGAGCGTATAGAAAGTCATCCGGGTCGGGGTAATCGACTGTCCATCCCATACGGAAGAAACTCGCCTCTCCTGATTCTACCGCCTGCAGGTGATCCTTGAAATCGGTTTCATGGACGTTGCAATTTATGCCGACGTCCCGAAGATTCGCGAGGATGAACTCCGCGGTTCGGGAGTGGATAGACTCCCGGTTGAACCAGAGCGTTATCTCTGGAAAGCCCTTTCCGTCGGGGTAACCGGCCTCCGTCAGAAGGGCTTTGGCCTTGTCGATGTCTAACGAATAGCCTCTAACGGCTGCATTGTACGCCGGGATTCCGGGGGGTAGGATTCCCTTCGCCACCCTTGCGCGATCGTTTAGGATCAGCTTGACAATGGCCTCCCGATCGACCGCGTAATTGATCGCCTGGCGAACTTTAACATTGTCGAAAGGGGGCTTTTGAACGTTGAACCCAAGATAGTTCACTCCCCACCTGCTGACCTCCTGGAAATAAGGTGAAAGAACCGGATCTTGTTTGATGTTCTTGTACTCGGGGTCTGGAACATCGGCCTGCATGAACTCGCCACGTCGGAAAGCCTTGAATCTCTCCGTCTCATCTTCGATGACCGGGAACTCGATCCCATCGAGATAAGGGCGCCCGCGGAAATAATTGGGGTTCGCTTTCAAGACGATGGTCTTTTCGCGTTGACCGCCCCAGAGAAAAGGGCCGGTACCAACCGGAGCAGATGCATAGCCATCTTTGAGTGCCTCGGCATCCTCGCGTGGAACGATGAACGCATTGCTCAAAGCCAAAAGAGAAAGAAATGGAGCGAAAGGTTTCTCCAGGGTGAACTCAATCGTATCGGATGCGGTCACCTTGATTCCGGCTATGGAAGAAGCTTTTCCTGCCTGGTAGGCGGCGGCGCCGCTAATGACGCTGAAAATTTTCCCCTTCCGCCCGGGAACCGCAGGATCGAGAAGACGCCGGAAAGTATATTCGACATCTTCCGCTCCCATGAGCCGTCCCCCGTTGGCGGTCGGATGGTTGTCGGCGCCGGTAGTTGCATGAAAACGAACATCGTTGCGCAATCGCACGGTATAGGTCAGATGGTCTTCGCTGAGGCTCCAGGCTTTGGCCAAAGATGGCACAACCTTCCCTTCCTCATCGAATTCGATCAGACTGTCGAACATCTGCCGACAAAGTTCGTGGGAAAAGGAGTCTCCAACAAAACTCGGGTCGAGGGTCAGAAATGAATCGGAAAAAGCCCGCCGGTAAATGCCCCCGTAGACAGGATCCTTGCTTTCGACCGGCTTGACAGGCTCTGGGGAGCCACCGCAACCTGCCACGATCGAGCAGAACATAATGGCGGCCCAAAAAGCGCAAACTGCAAAAAAACGAGCGACATTTTTCACAATTGAAAAGATCCCAAGCCTTCCTTCATCTAATTATGCAATGATGATTAACAGCGATGCTAAATTCTTCTCTCTGGAATATCTTTGCGATCCCCCGGATTCGTGGTGGTTATTCAGTTTCGGGGTTAGCCATACCGAGGAATGATACCACGCAACCTATTTCACATCAAGCTGAGAACGTGCAAATTTCTGAAGGCATGGTAACTTCTCAAAAAAGGGGGGCACGCGCCCCCCTTCGCCTCGCGAAGTGAATTCGCGAGGCTCATCCCCCGCGGTCGGGCGCTTTGCGCCCTCCGGTCTGCCTTCACTCTTCCCCCGACTTATCGAGATGATACAAGGCATGTCTCCAAAGTGGCATTGCGGGCGAAACGAAGCAATCGTA
>MNYA01000306.1 GCA_001872985.1 bacterium CG2_30_54_10
TGGAAGCCGCTGCCACTTTGGGCCGCCACATGGCGCGAAGGTCACGCACCAAAAGTCCGCCCGAAGGGCGATAAGTTCACTCTATATCCCGAAGCGTGTTACCATTGCGTGGAAATCAGGACGGCTCTTGCCCTGCCTGTGTTTCTGCCGAATATGTACCCAAATTTTTCTTTGCTTACAGCCGTGGCCGAAGGCTTTGCCGCGGTTGTCTTGGGCTTCCTGTCTGCTTACGTGGGTTATGGATGCGCCGCCTGGCTGTTTCCCGAAGGTTCCGCCGCCCGAAGGCTTGCTGCGGGGGTGATCGTCTGGGAGTGGTCTCTGATGGCGATTTTCAACCTCCTGGCTTGGTTTTCCGCATTCAGGCTGCCGATGGCCCTGACTTGCCTCGCAGGCGCGGCGGCACTAGTCTGGATCCTGCGCCAGAAAGCGTTCCCGCGGATTCTTCCGGTTTCAGACGCATTGACCGAGGATCTAAAACGGTTTATAGAGCGGCTTCGTCAGACCAAAAGAACGCAGGCTTTTCCGCTTATCGTAATCCTGGGAACGGCCACGCTAGTGGTGGGTTTCCGGGCAATAACGGGCTTTCCCTTCACAATAGATTCACTTACCTACCATCTTTTTCATGCCGGAAAATTCGTCCAGGAAGGCGGGGGGTTCGAGCTCAATGCCCCCGGCATTTGGGGCTTTTCCTACCAGTATTACCCACCTGGAGGCGAAATCCTGGCCGCCTGGTTGATGCTCCCCTTTCATGGGGATCTGGTTGTCGCCCTCAGATCCCTCCCTCTGTGGTGCCTTTGCCTCACTGGCGCTTATGAAACCGGCCGAAGGCTAGGGCTCCCCTCGCGGCGAGCGCTGATTCCGGCCTTGTTGATTGGATTCAGCCCGGCGGTTTTTCCCTTTCTGGCTGCATCTTACGTAGATATTCCGCTTTTGGGAAGCCTTCTGGGAGCCGTTCCTTTTTTCCTCGAGGCGGTTTCTTCCGGCTGCGTTCCCTCGATGTTCGTTCTGGCGGCGGCAGTCGGCTGCGCAATGGGAATCAAGGTTTTTGCGCTTCCTGCCGTGGGCGTGACACTTTTGCTGCTTGCAGTTTCCTTCGTTATCCGTGAAGGGATCAACTTCAGGTGGCCCCTCCGGTGGATCGTCGTTGTGGGGATCATTTTCGCTTCGGGCGGGTCTTCCTACCTTCAAACCTGGATCCATCGCGGATCTCCGCTTTGGCCGCTTCCACTCAGAATTGTGGGCATAACGTTTTTTCAGGCCGGAGAACCCTGGGTTGCTTACCTGGGACACCTTTCACGCCTGCTGGAATCGATTTTCCCGGGGCGTTCCCCTTTTTCGGAAGTGTTGAGCATGGTTACCGGAACCTTCGGTTTTGAGCCACTCGCACTCGGCCCAGTGTTTTTAATCGCTATTTTTCTGGTTCCTCTTGGGTGCGTCAGATGTTGGAAGACCGATCAACGCTGGTTCCTCATTTTCACAGCGCTTTTCCTGGCGGCTTTCGGAGCCGGTTACACATCTTCCGTCCTCTGGCGTTTTCATCTTCTTTACGTTTCCGTGAACGCCAGGCTCATTACTTTTCCTGCTTCCCTGGTTATGATTCTTGCCTTCGCCGGGATGGAAGGCTTTGTTGAAGGAATCCGTCAGCGACTGCTTCTGTTTATGGCTGTCCTCGGCACGATTGCATTCGCGGTCACGCTCCCGATAAGTGGTTCAACGGGCTTCAGGTTGCTCGACGTCGTTCTTGTTGCGATCGTGCTGGCATCTCCAATTCTGGCGCGGATGATGATGCCAGCGTTGATGCGGGCGTGGGCGGGATGTATTTCTGCGGGCATTCCTGTTCTCGCCTGGAAATCAGCATTGGTTCTGAGCTTGGGTTTGGGTTTAGGCTTGCTTCCTTTTCTAAAATCACCGTTTCGCCATATTCAGTTAAAAAGTGCATTCGAGGCTTATGATTGCACCAGGAAGGTTGTTGAAGCCTGGAACCTTTGCGATGAACCCGGAACTTCCAAACGAATAGCCTTCTCGGCTGGGTGGGACCGGATGATGGGCCACAACTGGCTCTGGTACCCGCTTCTCGGCCGGCGGCTTCAGAACGATCTGACGTACATTCCCATTTCCGCCGATGGGGGGATCCTCGAATACAGCGATTCTGATAAGACCGAACGGGAGGGAAATTTCACCGCCTGGCTCAAGCGCCTCCGGGAAAAGCAAATCGACACACTGGCGCTTTTTCCCCCCGATCCCCCCGAATTCAAATGGGCTTTGGAGCATCCTGAAATTTTCCAGCCCCTCGGCACAGCTTCTCCAACGCAGGTTTTCCGGATTCTCCCCTAAAATGGGGATTTCAACCGGATCTTTAAAAAAAGTGTATCATCTCAATAACTCGCGGAAACTTCGAAAGCACCGGAATGCGTCATTCTCGCGGGGCTTTTAGACGAAGGTCGGGAAAGAGCCTTCGCTCTACTTGTGAATTTGTAAAAATATCTTTCACTATCCGATGAGAGGGGTTGCGGATATACTTGGGTTGGCTGGTGTTTAATGAAAAATCTGCATCCCTCAACACATGAAAACAGCGCTGAATGTCATTCCGGCTTCACTCTCGTGGAGCTGGTGGTAGCATTTGGGCTGTTCACGCTTTTCTTTTCGGGCCTTTTCGCCCTTTATCGCGCCGGCTCCAATATGTTTCTTACGGGAAGTTGGAAGTTGAATAAGCAAAAAGAAGCCGAAAGGTTTCTCGCTCTCCTGAAATCCCGGCTTGAACAAGCATCGAATTTAACCCGGATCGACCCTGACCGCCCTTCCTCACAGCAAGTGGGCACGGCAATCGCTCCGATTTACATGATGGACAACCTTACTGTTACTCCTTCCGCCGCCCCTCTGAAACTGCTTCTTTTCACCGTTTCCAAACCCGATCTCTCGCATCCGAAAATCGCAGGATCCCAAGGTCTGCGCTTGGCTCACGCAATATGGCTTGTACCCCAGACCGTAGGATTTGGCGAGTTGCAACTTTTCGCTTCAAATCTTGCGTGCGCCAGCTTGACCTCTCCCCAAAACTTTCCTCCTGATGCTTCCAGCCTAGGTGGCGATTTTTCCGCTCCACCGTCCGCATTTCAATTGGGCCCAAATGAGTTCCAGGCGACGCTCGGAGACGTCGAAAGCGTGGGCGTCACTTGGGGAACAGCCAGTGGAACGGGTATTTCCGACGCCGGGAAAACCATTGGCCTCGTTGTGAATCTTCGCAATCCCAAGCATCGCGACACAAGCTTTTCGCAGACCGTCCAGTCACGCATCGCCCCAGACCTCCAGATCCACGCCTTCAAAAACTTGGGGGAATTTTGAAATGGCAGGCAAAATTGGGTTTACACTGACCGAGATCGTAATGGCAGTCGCGATCCTTGCCTTGTCCTTCCTTCCAATTATTGGGGTTATGGGCAGCTCGATCAAGGGAACCCAAAAGGACGAGGAAGTGATCAAAGCTGTTCATCTGGGCCAATCGCTTATGAACACCGCCATTCAGTTCCCATTCAACGAACTCGTCTCCAAAAAAGGCGTGGGGCCCGGTCCCGCTTGGTCTTTCGGCGGTCTGACTTCTTTCACATACACCACAACGTCAGGAAATCTGACTCTCGAACTTGGACCGATGAACGAAGGTCGCTTCAAGTTCAACTCCGAATTGGTAATTTCAGACGTTCCTGTCCAGTTTCAGGTGCCCTTGTACAACCCATCCGCAAAAGCTTCCGACACCTCCCCGGCCAACCCGGCCAAACCCGATCCGAGCAATTGGGGCTGGCAACCACCTATTTCCCTCCCCAAAACCCCGCTTTCAGGAGTTTATCATCGCTACCTTCTGACCGTCCGATGGGCTGACCCGTTGCATGGAAGCCATTTTTACAGCTTGGTCTCTTTTAAAGCCAAGCTTGAGGATTGACCTCATGATGACTGAAAACTACAAGCAATCACGCCAATCTACCGGCCGAAAACGTGGGTCTGCACTGGTTATGGCGCTTGTTTTCGCAGCTCTTCTCCTCCAGATGGCCCTCGCCTACAGCGGGATGCTCCGCAATAGCAAACCTCAAACGTTCCAAATCGAGGAATCCACAAAACTCGAACTCCTCGCACAAGGTTTGATCGACAAGGTAATTCTCAAATTCCAGCTATACCCCGCCGAATTCTACGCGGCATGGCAGGCGGCTCAACTGAATCATCCTGAATTTCTTGCCGACTACGTCCAAAACGATCCCAGCTTGCAATTGCCTGAGTTCATGGCCGCCAGCTCGTCGTTCAACGCGCAGAAGATTTCCGTGGCCATTGCAAGCATGGCCCTGCTTACCGACTCCCGCTGGAACCAGGAGGCACTGCGCATCGAAGCGATCGTGACCTACGTGAACCGGTTCGGGAAGATCGTCGACAAATCTGTTTTCAAAACCCTCACCATCAAACGAATGGTGGTCCGATAATTCGGAGGAAATGATGAAACCACCGTCCCTAAGCTTCTTCATTACGATAATCGTGGCCGCTCTTTCGGTCGCGGCTTTCGCTTCCGGGCCTGCGGCTCCGGTCATCGGAACCGTCGACCTCGCGGCCCTTCTGGTTTTCCATCCTGCAATGGCCGCCTACGATCCATTTAACCACGCTTTTCTGAAAAACAAGACCACCATGCAGCCCCAGGAAATCAATCGCCTGAACCAGAAAACCGATAAGCAGATTACCGACCTTCAGGAAAAGATCAAACCCCTCCAGGGAAGAATGAACGAGCTTAGATCCCGTTTCGACGAGGACCAACGCAAAACTCAAGGTGAACACGACAAGATTCTTCCCGGTTTATCCGGCGGTCGGGCATTCCAGGAAAATAATAAGTTTTCGATGAAAATGAACGCCCTTTCGGTGAAATTTACCAGCCAGATACGTGCTCTTCAAGTCCAGATCGATCAACTTCAGGCGTCCATTCAGGAAAATTTGTCTGGGGGGCCGGCTTCTCGTTACACATCCGCCGATGAAACCCAGCAACGGTTCGCCGACTTGTATGCTGAAATCCAGCGAATTACCCAACAGGCCGCCTCTGCAAAAGGGATATCCGTGGTTTTTGACTCTGGGTTTTCTCCGCCAGGCGGCTCTACTGCGGCATCCCGCGAACCCGACCTTCCATCGAATTTCGAATATGGCGAAATGCTCGGAATGAGCTTACCCCAGGGACTCGATCGTGACTCCGGCGCCGTTCAGGGCTTTTTCGAACTCCAGCGAAGCCGGGCCGAGGCCTGGTATCGAAATCGCTGCTCGATCTTGAGCCCATTTTCTGAACGCATCCAAACATCCTTTGTTGTGACTGGCGGAATCGACCTCACCGCCGAAGTAATGGCTGCGGTCCTCACCAAATACCGAATTGACTCAAAATTGCAAAATGCTGTTCTCCAGGCCGTCCACCATGGCAAGTAAACATCGGTACAGTTTCTTTTGAAACTAATGCCGAGGACGAAATCATAAGGGGAAATACGTATGGGAACCGAAAATGCTCTCAGGCCCTTCATTCCTCTGATCTATCTATTCCTCCTTATCGGAGTTGTCTCCCCATCGTTTGGGCTCGCCCTGGAATACAATCGTAACGGCGAAGCCTATCTCCTCCTTGGTGGGGGGCCTTATCAGGGTGTATACCGCCTCAGCGATCCCGCGGCGGAAAGTCTGAAACTCGGCTACCTCTACAACCCCAACGACACAATTGGAATCTCGGTTGACCTTTATCGAAACATCTACACCTTCTCCGAAAAAATAACACCGGGTTATTTAACCCTTTCCGGAGATATTCCCCGGCAAGTTGTTGACAACAGCGTCACCGCTGCGAAGGCTGATTTCGGATACCATAACTACATCCATTACGACCACCGGGGAGCCGGGGAAACCGCCAAACCCGTATACCGCACCGGGCCCGCAGGACGCGGAATTACGCGATATCAAGGAGGCACTTGGTCTGGCTTTACCTCCGGCGGCCCTGGAATCGGCATCTCCGCCCCTCCGGGGAATCCCCTTCCGATCATCAATGGCGTCCAGGACCCGATCTTTCCCGGAAGATCCTGGTATAGCATCCCGAACGGGGCTTGGTACTCCACTTGGCAGACCGGAACAACAAATGGTAGCAACGGAGGAACCTTTTACAAGGTTTTTCAGGACACCCTCCAAGGCCAGGCCCACAACTGGAAACTCAACTCCTGGAAAGACGGTTCCGGCGCTTATCCTGTCGAGGGGAACACCGTCGGAACCAGCTACGACACGCGCTGGTATCGACGGATTTATGCCGGTTGCCTTGACGGTTGCGGCGGCGCAAGCGGTAGCGGCTCCGGAAATGCCAAGCCGATGTTCACCAGCGTGGCTTTCATGCCTCCTATCGGCGGAAACCCATCCAGAACGTATTTCTATTCCCGCGAAGAAGATTCTAACGTTTACTCGGTAACTCTTGCAGTTGGCGCCGGTGGTCCCATTAACTACGTTTCGGCCGCCGGAAACTCTATCATTGGCTATCCCGGTGATGTGGGAACCCCTGTTTCCCGCGGAACTCGTTGGATTGCGGTTTCTCTGCGCGACAAGACAAGTGACTTCGTCTATTCGCTTGGCACCAAGGTGATCGGGGAGTGGTATCAACAGGTAACCTCGAGCCCCCCGCCGCCCGGCTTCACTATTGATGCGGTCACCGTTTCGAACCAATGGAACCAGCTGGGCGGAATCGTTTTCGCTTACGACAAATCCCAGGGAGCCATTTACAAATTCATCCGGAATGAGACCCAATCACCGCCTGTTTCCGCCATTGGCTTCGACACCCTCTCCCTCGGAAACGATATCGACGACATCAAATCGGACGGCTTCGGAAGTCTGTACTACGCCAAGACAATCGCTACTCCGGCGCAGGCCGATCCCAGAACATCCTTCAACATGGACGCCGACGTCATTGACGCGATTCCCGACTCGGTCTATCCCGCAATTACCTTCGGTCGGGCGATCTGCGCCCAGGAATTTCGGAAAACCGTCTTCGAACGCAGAATCACTGATGGCATGACATATTCGATTGGAAGCAAGAATCTTGGCTACAAGTATTACGCCAGATCCTTTATCATGCCCAGCGGTACATGGGCAACCCTTAAGACATCGCCATACTCCAATTTCGAGTCCAAAATGCTCGCAGCCGGTGGCGCTTGGCTGGGTTGGACCGTCGCCGGACCTCAGTATGTTGACACCCTCAGCCCGCCCAGTAAGACTGAATTGGCAACAATCAACGTCCCGACTCCGCCCAAGGTTCTTGCATTCCCTGGATACACCTCCCACCTTGACATCGTCGGCCCCTTCGATTCGGCATTCACGCCTGCGCCCACCGCCACCGGAACCAACCAGGGAATAAAGCTATTCCCCGCCGACACCGAACTCCTTCCGGGACGAAACTACTGGTACATGGTTGAGAACTACCCCCTGGATCCCCCTCTCGACCCCAACGAACAGACGGATTGGAACAACAATGGCTGGAAGGGTGGCTTTATTACCTCCATCACCAATCCCGCCCCCTCAGGAGACGACGGGAAGGTCTTCTACCGCTGGCGCCTGTGGACCGTGGCCTGGCTCGACATGGACCCCCAGGCAAAGCAAAGCGAATTGGTCGCAACTCCGGCCGCTGACCCGGAAATCCCCGGGCCGCCCGATTATCCCACCCCTTCCGGGGACATCGAATCCTTCCCAATGTATTCTCCCGTTGGCGGGAAGTACATCCTAACCTGCCAGGTCAGTTACGATTGGTTCGATTACGACGCCCTGCCGTTTGGCTCTATGTATTCCGAACGTTTCACGGCACTGAGAAAGGGAACCCGGGCCGTCAGCATTGGAAAAGATGCCCAGATCGCCACGATCAAGGCCGATAGCCGCTTTTCATTCATGAACTGGGCTACAATGTCATCGTATCTCGATCGGATGATTCCCGACGATACCTGGGCCGCCATTCCCATTTCAGTCGCTTATGCTACCGGTCCCAGGCCGCTCGCCACTGAGACGGCTCTTGTCGAACGCTGTGACAATCGTAGCATGGCCAACGACAATTCCTATTGGGCCGACCACGAAACCGATGGCTACCACGGGGTTTTCGCCGGCAAGGATTACGGTTGGCGAATGGCTTTGGCTTCCCAGGCCAATCTCTTCTTCGACATAGAAAACATCCCCGATCCTTCATTGAACTATGTCGCCCAACGACTGCTCGACCCCCAAAGCCCGCTCTACGCAAACACCGAGCCCGGGTATGTTTTCCGCAACCTCAAAGGTGACCTGCGCTGGGAAGACTCTTTCGCCACCTTCGAGGGTTACATCGTAGCCACCATGCCCAGCAACGCATCCAAGCTCCAGCACATTTTCGGCGCCACCACCTGCCAGTCGACAGCCGCAACTTACAGCTTCGGCCTGATAGATTTGCCCAGCGATCCGCGATTTTACAACCTCGAGATCAAAGCCCGCAGGCGCTTTGCATTCAGGATGTGGCCCAAGAAAATCCTACCCGGTGGCGCTGAAGTCTGGGGTCGTCCTCAATTCTCGAAGAACTTCATCGAGATAGTGGCGCGAACCCAGATCCTGGCGATAGACCAAACCCCCCCAATACTCGA
>MNYA01000398.1 GCA_001872985.1 bacterium CG2_30_54_10
TGCCGTCGCCGCCGTGCATGCCGCCGCCGCCGTGCATGCCGCTTCCGCCCCAGTCGCCCATGCAACTCCAGCGGCACCTACTGCTCCGGCAGCGCATCAGGCGCCTGGAGGTCGCGAGCACCAGCGCGGGGGGGGGCGTGATTTTCGTGGTCGTCGTGATGGTCGCGGTCGTTTTGACCAGCAGGGCGAAAGTGAGTTCGTGGAAAAAATCATTGCTGTCAACCGTGTCAGCAAGACAGTCAAAGGTGGTCGCCATTTCGGCTTTTCCGTTCTGGTTTGCGTAGGCGACCAGAAAGGCCGGGTCGGAATCGCACTTGGCAAAGCCAAAGCCGTTCCGGATGCAGTCCGCAAGGGGCTTGAGAAAGCAAAGAAAGGCCTCATTACGGTTCCGATGTACAAGGGTACCATACCTCATCCCTACCTCGGGAAGTTCGGCGCTTCCTCGGTCATGTTGAGGCCTGCAGCCCCTGGAACCGGCGTCATCGCGGGCGGCGCGGTTCGGGCGATCTTCGAGGCGCTTGGAGTCAAAGATATTCTTTCCAAGCGGATCGGGTCGAACAACCCCGTCAATGTGGCAAAAGCCACCTTAGATGCCCTCAAGCGTCTGCGCGGAGTAGCCGGGGTTGCAAAAGCACGCGGCCTGACGCCGGCGCAAGTCATCTACGGATAGGAGCCATTCCATGGAAGGCAAGACCATCACTATTAAACAGATCAAAAGTTCCATCGGCGCCACCGAGCGTCAGAAGCGGACCATCCGAGCGCTTGGTCTTCACCGAACGCTTCACGAAGTGACCCTTCCTGCCAATCCTGCTGTGCTTGGAATGATCAAGAAAGTGGAACGTTGGTTGGAAGTCAAATAAGGAGACCCCAAATATGTTGACCCTTGGAAATCTAAGAAAAGCGGTCGGTTCGACCCACAAGAAGAAGCGGATCGGCCGGGGAAAAGGTTCCGGACACGGGAATAAATCCACCCGAGGCGGAAAGGGGCAGACTGCTCGTACAGGGAAACCCCATCCGTATGCCGGGTTCGAAGGAGGCCAGATGCGCCTCGTCCGCACCCTGCCTAAGCGTGGATTCCACAGTCCACACCGTGTCGTCTACTCTCTGGTGAACTTGGCTGCGCTCGAAGTTTTCGAGGCAGGGGCTGTCGTCACAGGCCAGGTTCTTGCTGAAAAAGGCCTCGTGAAGAATCTCCATTTTCCTATCAAGATTCTGGCGCGGGGTGAGATTTCCAAAGCCCTGACCGTCCATGCTCATCGGTTTTCCGAATCCGCCCGGACGAAGATCGAGAAAGCCGGTGGCAAGGCGGAGGTGATCTAGTGTTCCAAAGCCTATCAAACTCGATGAAGATTCCGGAACTCCGGAATCGGATCCTCTACACCCTGGGGATGATAATTGTGTTCCGCATCGGAACACATATTCCGACTCCCGGTGTCGATGCCAAGATGCTGACCCAGAATCTGCCATCCTCAGAATTGTTCAGTTTTTTGAACATGTTTTCAGGTGGCGCCCTGCGGCGGTTCTCGGTTTTCGCCCTTGGAATCGCCCCGTATATCAACGCCTCCATCATCATGCAGTTGTTGGTCTACGTCATTCCCTACCTTGAACATCTTGCGAAGGAAGAAGGTGAGGAGGGCCGTAAGCTCATCAGCCAGTACACTCGTTATGGCACGGTTTTGATAGGCGCTCTTCAGGCTTTTGGTATCAGCTTCATGCTTGAGCGGTATCAGGTCGTTCCTCACCCCGGTTGGCCGTTCAAGATCATGGCTGTTATGACGTTGACAGCAGGGACTGCCTTCATCATGTGGTTAGGCGAACAGATGACCTCCCACGGAATTGGGAACGGGATCTCAATCCTCATCACCGCGGGCATTCTCGCCTCGTTGCCTGAAGCTGTGATTCAGCAGATTGCCCTTTTTTCCGGAAATGCACATGATGTTGTCAGAACAATCTTTCTGCTGGTTGTCGTCTGGGCTGTTATTCTGGCGATTGTCACAGTTCAGGACGGGGTTCGAAAGATTCCTGTACAGTATGCCAAGCGGGTTGTGGGACGGCGTGTCTATGGCGGCCAGAACACCTTCATTCCGCTTCGGGTCAATCAGGCAGGCGTTATTCCGGTCATCTTCGCGAGTTCTATCCTGCTCTTTCCTTCGATGCTTGCCAACTGGGTTCAGAGCCTCGATTCGATGCAAGAGTTGATCAAGAACCCGATAGTTTATTATCTGTTGAACATCTTCAACTACAATAGCTGGTCCTACCTGTTCATTTATGCAGCCTTGATCATATTCTTCACCTACTTCTACACGGCCATAACCTTCAACATCCAAGAATTGTCAGACAACATGAAAAAGTATGGCGGATTCATTCCCGGCATCCGGGCAGGGCGGCCGACCGTAGACTATCTTGAGCGCACTCTTTCCCGGGTTACCCTGGCGGGTGGTTTGTTCCTTTCGGTTATCGCGGTCATTCCGAATCTGTTAATAAATATTCTGAATGTGCAGTTTTACTTCGGGGGAACTGCTCTTTTGATCGTCGTTGGTGTGGCAATGGACACTATGCGGCAGCTCGAGTCACATCTTGTAACCCGGCATTATGAAGGATTCATGAAAAAGAAGGGTTTGCGGTGAGCCTTAAAAAGGAAAACCTGAACCTCATCTTGATGGGGCCTCCTGGCGCCGGAAAAGGCACCCAGGCGAAAATGATGGTGGACAAGTATGGTATTCCTCAGATCTCGACGGGTGATCTGTTGCGGGCGGCTATTTCCTCCGGTTCAGAATTAGGGAAAAAGGTTCAGGCATTCGTCACCTCAGGCGCTTTAGTTCCTGATGACTTGGTGGTAAGCGTTCTTTTGAACCGACTTAGCGATCCGGATTGCCAGGCCGGTTTTGTCCTTGATGGTTTCCCTCGTACTGTCTGCCAGGCCGACTCCCTCGGTAAGGCAATGAAAGACCGTAAGATGATCGTTCATGGAACTATCGCTATCGAAGTTCCCGACCAAGAATTGATCGACCGGTTGACAGGGCGGCGCATTTGTAAAGACTGTGCCACCAGCTTCCACCTGAAGTTCTCTGCTCCCAAAAAAGAGGGAATTTGTGACAAGTGCGGCGGAGAGCTTTTACAGCGCAAAGACGACAGCTTCGAAGTCATTTCAAATAGATTGAACGTCTACCATAAGCAGACCCAGCCCTTGATTGAGTACTACCGAAAGCTGAAAATTCTTCATTTGGTCGATGGTTTAGGCCAGATTGAGATGATTTTTGCTAAAGTTTGTGATATAATACAAGGTCTTAACCCCAGTGATTCCTCTAAAATCAAGATCTGAACTCGAGACCATGGCGAAGAATGGCGGGATACTTTCCACCGTTCTTGATGGTGTCAAGCGTCTGGCCAAACCCGGCGTTACGACTTTTCAACTGGACAAGTTCGCGGAGGATAGTATCCGGCGTGCCGGTGCTGTTCCCGCGTTTAAGGGGTATCGTGGATACAAAGGCACGCTTTGTACGAGTATTAATTCTGAGGTAGTCCACGGGATCCCCTCCCACAAGCGGGCTCTGGCTGAGGGAGACATTCTTAGCCTCGACATTGGCCTGAAGAAAGAAGGGCTTTTTTCCGACATGGCTGTTACCATTCCTATCGGGACTGTTTCGGATGAGATTCTCGAGTTTCTAAAGGTTTCCGAAGAGAGCCTCGTCGAGGCTATAGCGAAAGCCCGCCCCGGAAACCGTCTAGGAGACGTTTCTTATGCGGTACAGCGGCATGCCGAGGAGCATGGGTTCAGTGTGGTTCGTGATTATGTTGGGCATGGAGTTGGTTATGCCCTTCACGAAGAACCGGTGGTTCCCAACTTCGGGAAGTTCGGCACCGGCCCCCGCCTTGAATCGGGAATGGTTCTGGCGATTGAACCGATGGTGAACATGGGTGGTTATGAGGTTCGGACATTAGATGATGGCTGGACGGTGGTTACGGTAGACGGGAGTTTGTCGGCACATTTCGAGCACTCTGTGGCGATAACTGATGATGGTCCACGAGTGTTGACCAGATTACCGGGCAAGGAGATAAAAGGGGATGATGCATCAGCATGACCAAAGGTGACACGATACAAATCGGGGGGAAGGTTTTAGAGCCGCTTCCAAATGCAATGTTCAAGGTTGAGCTGGAGAACGGTCATGTTGTTTTGGCGCACATCTCAGGGAAGATGCGCATGCACTACATCCGGATTCTCCCTGGGGATAAAGTCACCGTTGAATTAACTCCCTACGATCTTTCCCGAGGACGAATAGTCTACCGGTACAAGTAATTTT
Source organism: bacterium CG2_30_54_10 (assembly GCA_001872985.1). Taxonomy (GTDB): domain Bacteria; phylum Muiribacteriota; class Ozemobacteria; order Ozemobacterales; family Ozemobacteraceae; genus CG2-30-54-10. Next base: position 4,302 of record MNYA01000398.1, read on the forward strand.
TATTAGTGCGTTAACGGAGGCACCCATGAGAGTCAGGGCATCAGTCAAGAAGATTTGTGAGAAATGCAAGGTTATCAAGCGGCGCGGCGTTATCCGCGTCATTTGCGAAAATCCTCGGCACAAGCAGCGCCAGGGTTGAGCAGGGACAGGAGGTAAAAAATGGCGCGTATCGCTGGCGTTGATCTTCCCCGGGGGAAGCGCATTGAAGCGGCTCTTCCTTACATTTACGGCATCGGCTGGAGTCGGGCGTACGATATTTTGGCCAAGACCAAAATCAGCCCTGCTACCAGGGTCAAAGAACTGACCGAAGACCAGATCAATGTCATCAAGCAGACAATTGATCGGGAATACCGTGTCGAAGGCGACCTTCGACGAGAAGTGGCCATGAACATCAAGCGGCTCATGGACATTGGTTGTTATCGTGGTTTGCGGCATCGGAAAGGCCTGCCCGTACGTGGGCAGCGGACGCATACCAATGCAAGAACGCGGAAGGGCCCTCGTCGGGCTATCCATAAGAACAAGTAAGTCTCGTCCGAATGAGGGCGTTGGCATAAGGAGCGGTAACCATGGCAAAAACAGGACCCAAAATAAAATCGCGGGCAAAGAAGCGGGAAAAGAAAATAGTTCCCAAAGGGCAAGCCCACATTCAATCCACCTTCAATAACGTAATAGTGACAATAACCGATTTGCAGGGCAATGCCCTGTGCTGGTCGAGCTCCGGTTCCAATAGTTTCCGCGGTTCGCGGAAATCTACGCCTTACGCTGCCCAAGTTGCGGCCGAGGCGACGGGGAAAAAGGCGCTCGAATTCGGGATGCGAGAGGTTGAAGTCTACGTCGCCGGCCCTGGTATGAGCCGTGAATCGGCAATCCGGGCGCTGCAGACTGTTGGCCTGAACGTCGTTTCCATCAAAGACGTTTCAGCCATCCCGCACAATGGTTGCCGGCCGCCCAAGCGGCGCCGGGTGTAAGGAGTCATACCATGGCAAGATACATCGGACCCAATTGTCGGATGTGCCGCCGAGAAGGGGACGCCCTCAATCTCAAAGGCACTCGTTGTTTTACTGAAAAATGTGCGTTCAAACGCAGGCCGCAGATTCCCGGTCAACATGGGAGAGATCGGATGATGCGTAAAGAGACTGGTTACCAGGTTCAGTTGCGTGCGAAGCAGAAGGTTCGCCGGACTTACGGGGTTCTTGAGCGTCAGTTCCGGAACTACTACGAGGAAGCAAACAGGATGACCGGCAATACTGGCACCAACCTGTTGCACCTCCTTGAGACCCGGCTGGACAACGTAATCTTCCGCATGGGGTTTGGTCTTTCGAGGCCGCAAGCCCGCATGTGGATTACACAGGGGCATTTTCAGGTCAACAATCGGGACATTGATGTTCCCAGCTTTTCCGTAAAGGTCGGTGACCTTGTGGCCGTCAAAGAGAGTAGCAAGCTTCGCGCTCAATTGAAAGACCTCATGGAAAAGACCACTGGCAAAGAGGTTAGCCCTTGGCTCGAAGTCGATCGTGATGCTCTGAAAGGCAAGTTCACGGCTCTTCCCGAAAGGCCGCAGCTTGATCAGAAGATTCAGGAAACTCTGATCGTCGAATACTACTCGCGGTAACAGGAGGAGTTCTTACGTGATCGAAATCAATCGACCCAAAACTAAGATTCAACTTGGTGATAGTCCCAACCACGGAATTCTAACGCTTGAACCTCTCGAAAAGGGTTATGGACAGACCCTGGGCAATGCATTCCGCAGGGTTCTGCTCAGTTCGTTGCCTGGTTCGGCTGTTTCAGCGGTACAAATCGATGGCGTTTTGCATGAGTTTTGCAGCATCCCCGGAGTGGTCGAGGATGTCACCGAGATCGTTCTCAACCTCAAAAAGCTGGTCGTCAATCTTCACCAAGAGGAGCCCCTGACTGTAAGACTTGAAGCCAAAGGGCCTTGCCAGGTCACTGCCTCGAACATTGCCCCCAATGCCAATCTTTCAGTTATCGATGATACTGCCCATATTGCGCACGTCACCGGCGATATCACTCTTGGCATGGATATCACGTTCACCCGTGGTCGTGGGTATCGCCTTGCCGACCAGCAGAAGGCTGCCGGGCAGAATGTCGGATTGATCCTCGTCGATTCGCAGTATTCGCCGGTTACTAAAGTTATGTTTAATGTTGAAGACGCTCGCGTTGGCCAGGACATCAACTTTGACAAACTTACTCTCCAGGTCTGGACCAATGGAAGCATGTTTCCTTTCGAAGCCATCGAATTGTCCGGGAAATTCCTGCACGCTCATGTCGATCTTTTCCTCCATCTTGAAGATGAAGAAGCTGAGGCAGCGAAAGCGGAGGCCGCTACAGGGACGGATGATGAAGTTTCGCGAACCATTCCCAAGGAAGATCTGGTCATGATTGCGGGTCAGAAGAGCGAGATCCAGCAAAAAGGCTTTCAGGACATCCTTATCAAGGATCTGGAGTTCTCGGTTCGTTCCCGAAACTGCCTGAAGAAAGCCGGAATCCATACCATGGCCGAGTTGGTAAACAAGAAAATGTCTGAGCTTCTCGAGATCAAGAACTTTGGAAAGAAGTCACTCAAAGAGGTTCGGGAAAAGCTTAGTCAGTTCAATCTCACCCTGCCCGGTGATGACAACGGCGGAGGAACCGAAGAATGAGACACAAAAAAGTAGGTCGGAAGTTCGATCGGAAAGCGGGCCCCAAAAAAGCTCTCTTTCGTTCCCTTTGTTCCTCGCTCGTGAAGTACGAACGCATCCAAACCACGTTAGCGAAAGCCAAAGATCTTCGTAGGGTCATCGAGCGAGCTGTGACGATGGCCAAAGCCGATGGGGCCGAGAAAAAGGTCGAACTGCTCGACTGTTTTCATTCCTACGAGGACAAAGAATTGGTCGGTCGGGAAGCAATCAGGAAATATCTCTCCAACCTTCCGAAAGCAATCCGCGCTACCACTGAAAAGTATATTGAAGATCCGGCAAAGAATCCAAAGCCTGAGTTCATTCTCGATTATCTCGCATCCACTGGTGACCGGGCCAAGGGCCCTAATATTCTCCGCCTGGAAGGGATCGTAACCAAGCTTTTAAAACGGATCGCTCCCCGGTTCAAGACCGTCAACGGAGGATACACTCGCATTTACAAGCTTGGAAAACGCCGCGGTGATGCTGCTGACATGGCGCTGATTGAGTTCCTTCCAATGGGGCAGGTTACGGATTCCCCCAGGAAGATCGGCTGGAAGCCAGCTCATACTGCCTGATGGTGCGGCCTTGGATGTTGTTTGGGCACATTGTCGTTTGACCGGGTAAGTTTCCGGTACCAGCAAGAAAGTGATGCCTCCCCGGTTCTCGGGGAGGTTTCGTTTTCCATGCATTCGGGGGAGCTCGTGGGGCTATACGGCCGCAACGGGTCCGGGAAATCGACCCTGGCTATGTTGTGTTCCGGACTGCTTCTCCCCACCTCCGGAAGGGTAAACGTTGGCGAACTGGATACCGCGAGCAGGGATCCAGAGATACAGCGGCGGGTTGGAGTTCTTTTTCAAAATCCCGATCAACAGATTGTCGGCGTTACCGTTGAAGAAGATCTTGCCTTTGGCCTTGAAAACCTGGGTGTTCCGAGGGAGACGATGAAGTTGCGGATCTGCGAAATTTCGCGGAAACTCGGTTTGGAGGGATACCTCGAACGGTCGACAGCAGATCTTTCGGGAGGCATGAGGCAAAAGTTGGCTCTGGGGGCCGTAATGGTTATGGAGCCTGAATTTCTTTTGCTTGACGAACCGACTTCCCAACTTGACCCATGGGCCCGCCAGGAGTTTTGGGAAATCCTCGAAAAAATGCGCAGCGAATTGGGTTTGGGAATTCTCGTTGTTTCCCCACAAACCGACGACCTTTCTCCGTTGGAGCGCGCGCTTGTGATTCACCAAACGAGGATCGTTTTTGATGGTTCATGCCCGGACCTTTGGAGTCGCCCCGAATTAAGTGAATGGGGAATCCAGGTTCCAGAGGAAGTTCGTTTGGAAAAGCTGCTTTCCAAGAGTAATGCGGCGGAGTATCCGCTCAAAAAGAAGGGGCATTACCTCATTCTCAACAT
>MNYA01000142.1 GCA_001872985.1 bacterium CG2_30_54_10
CAAGATGCCGCGTCCACTATTTGAGGCCGAACCGAGAAATTTAGCGGACATTGTTAGTCGCACGGTGCTGTATCTTCTTCTTTGGGTGACAGAAAGTCAGCGGCGCCACCAGGCGGTTCAATCACAGGTTGCAATTAGATTGGGAGTTGGGATACCCTGCTCCATGGTCACGGTCGCCGGTGAAAATAGCGGAGCCGCGGCAGGGAGGAACCAATGAAAAACCTGATCGAGCCCTTTAAGATCAAGATGGTCGAGTCGATCCGACAGACTACGGCGAAGCAGCGGTTGGCCATTCTCAAAACGGCCGAATACAATCTCTTCATGGTTCGGGCCGAGGATGTTCTGATCGATTATCTGACCGATAGCGGAACCGGCGCGATGAGCGATCGCCAATGGGGCGCCATGATGATTGGGGATGAAGCGTATGCCGGCAGCCGGAGTTTTTTCCGGTTCGAGAAGGCTGTTCGCAATATCACCGGCTTCAAGCACATCATCCCAACCCACCAGGGTCGAGCGGCTGAACGGATCCTGTTTTCGATAATTGCCAAGTCCGGGTTGATTATCCCCAGCAATACCCACTTTGATACCACGCGGGCCAACATCGAATACAACAAGGCAGAGGCGATCGATCTGGTCATTCCGGAAGGCAAGATCCCCGATCTTGTACACCCTTTCAAAGGCAGCATGGACCTGGGAAAACTTGACAACCTTCTGAAGAAGCATCATAAAAACATTCCGCTCGGAATGATGACAGTCACGAATAATTCCGGCGGCGGACAGCCTTTGTCGATGGAGAACATCAGGGCAACATCAAAATTGCTTCATAAGTATAAGGTTCCTTTTTTTCTTGATGCATGTCGCTTTGCCGAGAACTGCTGGTTCATCAAGACCCGTGAGAAGGGCTATCAAAAGAAAGGCCTTCTCGACATCGCCCGGGAAATGTTCTCATACGCTGACGGATGCACCATGAGCGCGAAAAAAGACGGCATGGTTAACATGGGAGGCTTCCTCGCTCTCAATGATGATTCCCTCGCAATGCAGGCTCGAAACCTTTTGATTCTCACCGAAGGGTTTCCCAGCTATGGCGGGCTTGCCGGGCGCGATCTCGAAGCCATCGCGGTAGGCCTCGAAGAAGTGCTGCATGAGGACTATCTTCGCTACCGAATCCGGACCGCTGAGTACATGGGTGAGCAGCTGCTGGCGGCGGGCGTTTCGATCATCCGCCCCACCGGCGGCCATGCGGTCTATATCGATGCGAAAGCCTTCTACCCGCACATTCCCCCAAGCCAGTACCCCGGGCAAACACTGGTCTGTGAATTGTACAAGCAAGGCGGTATTCGTGGAGTCGAGATCGGTTCCGTTATGTTCGGAAAGAAAAACCCCAAGACCGGCGCCGATATTCCCGCCGCCATGGAACTGGTCCGCCTTGCTTTTCCCCGCAGGGTCTATACCCAAAGCCATTTCGATTTCGCGATAGAGGTGATAATCAACACCTTCGCCGACCGGGAAAAGGCCAAGGGCATGAAGATAACCTGGGAACCGCCATTCCTGCGCCATTTCACCGCCCATTTCGCTCCTATTTCGCGCTGATACCTGAAGTTGAAAAGCATCAAGGGGGGGTTTGACCTGATACCGTCAACGGATCTCCCCGTTGACACGCGGGCGTTTTTTCAATAGCATCTTGCGAAAAGGGGAAGGATTTTTGGTGGATGGAAATCTTCCAAAGCGGCCGGTTTTCATTTCCGCGACCGCCCAAGACCTTGATTGGGTTTCCGAGCTGGTAGACAAGTACTCAGTCGGTGTCGAGATCACCGATTTCGCCCAATCAACCGAGACACCCGATTCCCGAGAGCGAACCTTCGAACTTTGGCACCTCTGGCGGGAAGCAGCCACCGAGAAGGTTCCAATGGCCTTGCATGCCCCGTTTCTCGATCTTGTCCCCGGAAGCCTCGAACCTGAGGTGGTCGAACTCTCCAGAAAACAACATAAAGATGCCCTCAATCTCGCTGGAATCCTTGGCGTTCAGCGTGTTATCTTCCATAGCGGATACAACCCGTTGATTCTGGGCCCTCAGTATTTTGGGCCCTGGTTGACGAAAACGGGACGGTATTTCACCCAGCTTATCAGCGAGCATCCGGGCTTCATATTTTTGATCGAGAACATGTGGGAGCCGAGCGTCGATCCGCTGATAGCGCTTGTCGACCGGATCAACTCCCCAAACCTCCGGGTCTGCTTCGATGCGGGCCATGCCTGCGTCTGGGGAAAAGAGCCGCCCGAAGAGTGGCTCCCAAAGATCGGCATGCGCCTAGGGCACGTTCATCTCAACGACAACGATGGAACCTGGGACCAGGAGCGCCCTCTCGGGGCCGGTGTCATCCAGCACGAGAAAATTCTCGCTCTGATGAACATCATGGGTTTCTTCGGACCGATGACTATTGAAATGCGAGGGCAGGTGGCGATTCAAGCAAGCATCGACTACCTCTCGCGTCGCGGATTTTTTTGATCGGTGTGCCCCGGAATTCCAGCCCCGGGTAAACCCTCTCGGGTTCAGGTTTCACCGCGTCTTTCCCTTCCTCCCCGACCGCTCTCCATCTTCCTGCAGGCAATGGTTCTTGTCGTGCTAACGATTTCCCCGTTCCTGTTGTTCAGGCTTCAGGCCGAAAAACGGAGCGAATGGGATCAGGACCGTCTCCTCAAAAACTGGCAGAGAAAGGCGCTCACGGTCAGTGATGATTTCAGGGCGGGTTATACCTTCGAAACCCAAATTGAAACTCTGATGGGCCGCGTTTTATGGCCCTTCCGGCGACTTCGGTTTTCCCCCGCCGGGACAGGCTCTCCAAGCCCGAGCTCTCTCGGCTCAGCATTTCTCAGCTCCGGGTCTCTTGGGCCGGATTCTCTTGGGCCGGATTCTCTCGGGCAAGCTCTTTCAAAAGCCTTTCTGGCGAGAATTCCAAAGCCGCACAGGCCGACTGGTACAAGACTTTTCGGATTTAAATGTAACTTCGACGGTCAGATGACGATTTTGACGGCGGAAGGTCTGAGTTTCGCTGGCGGCAGGGTAATCGGAGAGCTGCTAAGGGGACTTTCGAGGCCGAATCTCCTGACCAGGGAAGACAGAACCAAACTTCATAACCGCTGCCTCAGACTGTTCGGGGAATTCGCGACATTCGATCTTCTCGCTTTTTCGGGAAGAAGCCGGCTTCTTCCGGTTCTGTTCGAAGGGGTACGTGCATTCATCTACTGGGATTCGGTTAAGCTGACCGACGGAACGGCTCTCGCGATACTCGCCATTTTTCCAAGATCGGCCCAGGATTCCGCCAAACCCTTGGAATACGCTCTGTCGAAAGCTCGGGGGAAAGGCGGAAAGTTTTTTCCGCTTCTGGTTCCGATCGAGTCAGCGAGTGGGTCGCTGAAAATGCTGGTTCCAGCGGATTCCATTCCAGCTCGGGTAATTAAAAGGCTGCGGGCTTCATTGATAGATGTCCCGATTCGGGAGCGGCATGATTTCAAGGCCGGGATGGCTTTTGAAGGCTTTTCCGGATATTGGATCCTGAGAGACGCCGTCGAAGGGAATCTGCCTTACGAGTTGTGGTTGTTATCTAAGAGGCCGGCCAAGTCATTATCACTCCCGATGTCGAACCCGGGCTTTCTGCTTTCCCTTCTGGCGGGTTCCATCTCGATCGCCTGGTTCTTCCGAACGGTGGTTCTCGGCTTGCCTTTGTCAGTGCCGATCAGAACCTGGTTTCTAGTTTTTTTCCTTCTCACTGGAGCAGCTCCGCTGGTTGTTTTCTACTTAATAACCTCGTTCATGATCGACACCAGGAGCCAGCGCCGAATGGAGGACGCGGTTGTCTTGACCACCCGCACTCTGGAAGATGTGGACACCGGAATCAACTCGATCCTTTCGAAGTTCGGCAAAACCTGCCGGGAGAAGCTCGATGAACCTGGTTTTCGGGAAGACCTTCGCCTGCACCTCAAAGATTCCGTGACACCGCGAATTCTTTCGGGTTTCCAGGGATGCTCGGATGCCGGATTTCCCATCCGGTTTGCATTGGTTTTCCGTTTCGGCCGCGATATTTCCTCGTTGATCGCACCGGGACAACCTCCAAACATTCACCGCGGATTTCTTGATTTCTTCATGCCAATTATCGAGGGAATAGCAATCCGGGAAAGCCCGGAAAAAGAGAAGGCAGTTTTGGAAAGCCTGACCGGAAGCGAGAAATTCCTTCTCTCCGCGATAGGGTATACCATGAAAGCCAGCGTCTACAAGGATCTTTTCAACCTGCGAAATCGAGGTCAAATTTTCACCGAGGGTCGGGAAACCACTTTTTGGTACCTCGATTTTCTTTCCGACAGAAACTCCCTCGAGATGGCGGTGATGTTCAGAGCAGAAGCCATTCCATCCTTCATCCAATATCTCAAGAATGCCTGCGGGCGGCTTTTCGCAATTCATCCCGATTGGCGTTTGCTGGCAGGTCGGATTTCTCCCGGCGGGCTCGAACCGATCGCCCGCTGCGGAGAAGCCGCAAGCGAGACGGGCGAAACGAGCGAAACGATTGGAAAAATCGAAACGGGCGAAACGAGCAAATGGAAGAAACTCTGGGGAAGCATGCAAGGGGCGGAGAACGGATTCGAACCCAGACTGCAGATTTCTTCGCTGTCCGCGCGAATTGCGGTTCTGTGCAGGCACATTCCCGGGTTCGTTATTGGCGTGCAAATTCCATTCGATCGGATAAAAGCTGAGGCCGATCGCGACCAAAAACTTCTGGTGGTTATAATCGCGGGGATGTTCATCATCATGTTCGCGCTGGGGGCTGGTGTAAGCCGGCATCTTCTCGAACCCCTCGAGCGAATCGAGGACAGCCTGGAGCGGGTAACTTTCGGGGATCTCGAAAACCAGGTAGGTCTGGAGCGGAATGACGAACTTGGCGAGCTGACCGCGTCCTTCGACTTAATGATAAAAGGCTTGCGTGAAAGAAGGATTCTCACCCGATTCGTTTCCGGCACATTCGATCTTTCAGAATCCCAAGAAGAAATTACTTTTGCGCCAACAGCGGTTGAAGCTGCGGTCCTGGTATCGGACATTCGCGGTTTCACAACCATCAGTGAACAGAAGCCCCCCGAAGACGTCGTTCGAATGCTCAACAACCATCTCAAGGCAATGGCTGTGCGTGTTCAGGGCGCCGGTGGAAAGGTCGACCGATTCATCGGAGATGCGGTCATCGCTGTGTTTTTGGGCAAGACTTTATCAGAGGCTGCCTCCAGGGCTTTGCGCGGCGCGATTGGGATGCGCCGGACGCATCTGCGAATTCAAAAGGAACGCGCCGGACGCGGAGAATTCGTCTACGAAATGGGAGTGGGAATCGATCTTGGCCCGATCCTTTTGGGAACAATCGGCGCGGAGCGCAGGAGCGAACGCGCCATTATCGGCGCTCCGTTGAAGCTTGCCGAACAACTCGAAGCCCTTTCCAAAAAAGGAAAAACCACCCGGATCATTGCTTCCCAAGCGTTCGCAAAGGAATTCCCGGCCTCAAGGTTCAGACGCGTCGATGAAAACGAAGCATTCGAGTTGTCCACACTGGATTGAGGTAAGACTGGATGCTTCAAGGTTCACACAAGTTTCGATCGCGGATTTTCCTGGCTATGTTCTGGCTGATCTCCTTGGTTTTGCCTGCCGTGATGATCTTGTACGAACACCGTGAAGCAAGGCAGATCGCCGAAAATGATGTCGAAAAGCAGGTTCGCAATACCGCCCGGAACCTATTGGAAAATATCCAAGAGAACTATCAGGCTGAAATCCAGATTCGGGAGCTGTTGGCTGACTTCTTCGAAGAGGCCGTCCACCTGACCGCTTCAACGGGCAGTGGAGCATCTGTCGCTGAAATTGAAGCCTGGAAAACCGCTATCAAGACATGTTACCTGAAAAAGCTCGAACGATGGCTTCCCCCTCACGACCTGATCTGGCTTCCACATCCGCGCCTCGGCGCGATCGCATCCCATCCATTTGTCATTGATGGCCGTCTGGGCCTGGCCAATGGCCCTGGAATGGCTTTTGCCCGCTCGATTTTCGGGGATCCCGCTGCGTCTTCCGCGACTTCTGTCAGGCAGGAGCTTGCACCGTTACTGAAATTTCCCCTCACTTTTCCGCAAACGAATTACATTCAGGGGTTCTTACAGGTGTTCCGCAGCGAAGCGGGAAAACGCGGGTGGTTCTGCATCGCCAGGCACGAAGGAGCGCTGGCGGTGCTTTTGGACTTGAAGGAACTGGATCCGCTCCTGGGCTTGCGTATCCTGGCGGCCGGATCGACTTCCCGCGAATGGGAAATGGCATTTTTCCCGAATGATGGTGGCGAGCCAATCGTAACCGCGGGACTTCAGCAGAAACCTGCCTTGCGAGCGACTCTATCGACCTCGATGAGCGGGCCAAAACCCCTTGATGGCGAATCATGGCTCAAAACTCGATGGGCTTATGCAGGCGAGCTAAGGGAAGGGTTCCCATGGCGTGCCGTCGTTCTCTGCCCCCCTTTAAAGGGCTCAGAAATTTTTTATTCCGGATCCTTACCATGGCTTGCCGGAGCACTTTGCCTTTTCACCTGTGGAATTTGGGGGGCGTGGAAATTTCTGCTCGGAGGCGGACTACGTCTGAGCGTCGGTCTTGTGATGCTGTGGGCATGCCTGTGGTTGGTACTTCTTCCGCTGATCGGTATCAGAGCTGTGGCAAAAAAGGCGGCCGTTGAGTTTGGGCAAACCCTTGTCCAGGATCGGGCCAGGGAAATTCACGACGAGATGGTCAGGTTCGACGCTGGAGTTCGTTTCCTCGAAGCAGGCCAGATACATCGCCTAATCGAGATTGCAGCCCAACCAGAGTTTTCCGCGAAACTTCGCGCCGGCGTTCCACAGGCTGAGGTCAGGGCAGCCCTGGTGAACCTCATTTCCAAAGCTCATCCTCCGAAACCATTTTTAGCAATCTGTAGTCTGGATTTCATGGTTGCCGCCGACAGAAATGGCTTCAAAGCAAGCTTCTGCTTTCAAAAGGGAAAGAATGAATCGCTGTGGGAGGGTAGCGAAGAACTTGCGGGATCGTTCGCCCCGTTCATCCGTAAAATACTCGACCGCGTAGCCGGGAAACGCGATAGGCCGGTGAGGGGAAAGAACGTTAAAACCAACGGCCCTTCTTGGAAGGAAAAGCTCCACGAGGAAGCTTTCGCCACCATCGTCGGCAATCTTTTCGGCCCGCGAGCCGTTCTGCGCCTTCTCAACTGCCCTGGCATTGTAACCGAATGCCAGACGACCCATTTTAGGGCAAGCTTCCTGCCTGCGTTTCTCCATCATTCCGGAAATCGACCGGAGGGGTTGATCCTCTGGGCCTGGGCCGATTGGGTGGGAGGAAATTTTATCGCTTGGCGGCTTGCCTCGAGTGCATCGGGAGTTTCGCTCCCGGAGCTTTCAGACCACTACCGCGCTCGAGACAGTGAGAACCCTGCCCGAATGCCATCGGGCGATGGGTGGCTGATTGGAACTCTGGGCGAATATACTGCCGAGCAAAAGGTTTCCAACAGATTCAGACCGCCTCAAATTATGGAACGCACTTTCCACAAGCTTCGACGCTCCGGCATGAGCCGCGCCTTCCGTGACACATCGACTCCCGGAAGGCCGCTAATAGAGATCATGCCCGGCCGAAACCTTTCCCGGTCCATCCTGGCCCGGCTACGGACTACGGAAGATATCGATCGCCGGGAAGCCGGGCTTACGAACGGGGTTTCCGTAGCGACGATATTCGCATTTCTGATCGCCCTCGTGCTCTCATGGCTGGCCAGGGGAAGGTTCCTCGAACCGCTGGGCTTGATTCAAGCAGGAGTTCGGGCTATCGATGCAGGAGATTTCAAGGTGAGGCTTGAGCTTCCGGAAGGAGACGAATTCGGATCGGTCGGACATGCGTTCAATAAAATGGCGCACTCCCTCGATCAGGGAAAAATTCTTGGAAAATATGTCTCCGAGTCCGTGCGCAGGGCCATTCGCGATCGCGATTTCCTTGAAACAGCCCGCCGGGGCTCAAGACGAGATGTGACAGTCCTGTTCTCCGGACTTCTGGATGTTGATGCCCTTCTTGAAAAAAGCGGCCAGGATGCCGTTTTCCAGGCTTTGGGCCGTCATCTGAATGCATTCAGCGAAGCTGTCGAAAGGGAGGGCGGCGAGATCGACAAGGTGATCGGGGAAAAAATTCTTGTCGTCTTCGACCATGAGACCTGCGGGGGCGCAATTCCGGCTGCCGCCACCGCGCTGAGGGTGATCCGTAAAGTCAGATCGGAACTGCAACTTGCGGGCCTTACGGCGGCGATGGGACTCGACTCCGGGCCTGTCATCGCGGGAATCCTGGGTTCCCCCTTGGTAAAAGAGGATTACACGGTGATCGGCGACACCGTAAATCTGGCCGCGAGGCTCGCGGCCCTGGCGCCTTCGGCTGGGGAGTCCAGGGTGATCCTTTCCGGCGCGGTTACCGGGCTCGTCGA
>MNYA01000099.1 GCA_001872985.1 bacterium CG2_30_54_10
AATAGTGGACGCGGCAAGATGCCGCGTCGCAGCGGCTGGAAGCCGCTGCCACTTTTTCGCTGGATTCCGACGGAACATTTCAAAGCAGGCATTGAAACATGAATTTAGTGAAGTTTGGCGGTCACGGACAGCATCGATTGTCATTCGAGCGAAGCGAAGCAATTTTCTTGATCCGGATTGCTTTGTAGCTGACGCTCCTCGCAATGGCAAATCGCCATCAGCTAATTGCACTACCACTACCAGTTTGTCAATCCCGTGTAGGGGGCGACCCGCCGGTTCCCCTGGTGTTTGCCCTAACTGCTTGACAAGATTCTTGCGAGGTTCGAGACATGAGGGTAGAATGATGCGTCAGGGGGACCTGAAAGACAGTGAGCAAGACACCCGAATGCAATGTGAAAGCTGATCCGCCTTGGCTGATGATCAGCATTAGCGGCTATTTCAGCGATATTCTTGGAAAAAAGCTGACCGAAGCTGCTCGTGAGGCGCCGCTCGATGGGGTAAGGTTCGTGATTTTTGATTTTTCGGATTGCCCGGTCGTCAACAGTACCGGCCTGGCAGCCCTGATTTGCGCTTGCGAGGTATTCCAGGATGAACACCACCTTGAGGTCGGCTTTTGCCGGATGTCGAACCTTCTGTTGGAAGCATTTCAGATTTCCGGAATGAACCAAGTCGGCGCCCTATTCGCCACGGTCGAAGAAGCCAAGGTATTTTTCGGGTCGTGACGGAAACACCCCAGGAACAGAATCTTTTCGCCCAACTGGGCTCTGAGAAACGTTCCGTCCTCGTTTCCGCGATCGTTCAGCTTGCCAAGGTTTCGTCCAGCCCCCAAGCACTGTTCCGCCTTCGGAAGCTTGCTGAGAGCGGAGATCGGGAAGTCACGTTTTTCGCCGCCCAGGCCATTGTAAAAATCCAAGCCAGGCTCGGGCAGCTCCCCGAAGCGACATCCGCGCCCACCAGTCTCGATCGGACCGCCCTTCTTGCCCCACTGAAGGAGGAAGTTCCGCGGATTCTTGCGGTGATCAGGCAGACCCCGGAACAAATCCCCGAGGATTTGGAGCCCGTAGTGGCGGTTTTCCTCGGAAAACACGGGAATGAAACGGATGCTCCCTGGCTGGCATCCCACATCGAGAAACTTGATTCCAACCTCGCCCTTCCATTCATGGAAGCCTTGGAAACTGTCTCCCCAAAGGCACTTCTGCCGCTTCTAGCGGCGCTGCTGGGGTCCGTGCAGCCGTTGGTAAGGTGCCGGGCGATCTCATCCCTTCGTCGCATAGATCCAGATGAGGCCGAAGCCCATCTTTCGGAGCTTCTTGCCTCCAGACGTCCGGAAGACCGTCTGGCAGGTTTGTCGATCGCCTTCCTTTTTCCTTTTCCGAAAGTGCGTGAGTTAATTTTCGCGATTTTGCAGGAAGACCGCGACCCTGAAGTAATAAAAGGCTGCGGGACAATTCTTGTTTCCAACCCTGAGAAAGAGAATGCACTGAGACTGCTCGGGCTCATCGACACGGCTGATAAGGCGCAGGCGGGAAGGCTCAGCGAAATTTTTAGAGACCTTTGCCGGATTCTCGGCGCGGCAGGCATCGTTCCCGAGGCAGAAGCCAGGCCGGAAGCCATGATTCCACTTTGGCGCAAAGATCGGCTCAAGAGGTTCCTGACAGACCTCGAGGTTCAGATCGCGGTCACCACCGGCCCTCGCCGCGAATCGATGGAAGCCTGGCTTGGGAAGAACATCCAACTACCGGAAGTCAGAGCACTTCTGGAGCGCCTTTCGCTAAACCCCGCAACCGATGAGATGGCCCGGAATCTCCTGCAGAAGTGGGCCAAAGATCAGCAATTGGCCGCCCTGGCCAGCGGACCCGGCCAGTATTCAGATGAGGACAAATGCCAGTTTCTGCGGAAGCTCGATCCGCAGCAGTATAAAACCTGGATCGAGTGGGCCAGGCAACAGGCGCGCGAAGCCTCCCCTACTGTCCGGGCAGCCGCGCTGAACGTATTACATCGGCTGGACTCCAGCGCCGACGACTGTACGACCATTGCCGAAGCCGGCATCGGAAGCGGCGAACCGGCCGTTCAGGTCGCCGCGGCGAGATTGATCGAAAAATTCGATCCGAAGCGTCTGACCCCGCTATTGCCCACCCTTCTGGGAAGCCAGGACGGGCGTTTGCGAGCCCGCGGAATCCGGATCGCGCTTCAGCACGACGAGAAAGCTGCGCTTCAGGCGCTGGAGTCAATGCTCGGGGCTCCGGAGCCTGCGATCAGAGCGAACGCGGTAAGCTGCCTTTTCCTTTTTCCGGTGGAAAAGGTCACGGCGCTTTTGTTGAAAACTCTACAAAAGGAGGATCACTCCGCAATCGCTCGGCAGATTCTGGTGGTGCTTTTGTCAAACCCATCAATGGAGCTTCTCGATAAACTCGATCACCTGCATTCCCGCTCGAATCCCTCGGTCGCAATGACAGTGGCCCAGGCAAGAATGGACCTGTTCGACATCATTCTCAAACTAGGCCTTGACGGGGAAGCCAAGTTACCGGTGAAACCCCCTCCCGGTCCGAAGGCATTCATTTTGAGGGGGCTCGGGCAAAGTTCGACGACGCCTTCCCCTTCAGGCGCTGGTTCAGAACCGGAGACCCATGAGGGAAAACCTTTTCCAGCACAGAAGTCTGACGACAAGCCATATTCGGTTCCCCAGGTTCGATCCGCGATGCGAAGCAGGCTTTCCGCGGAACAGCAAAAGGCTTCTTCTGAAACCAAGTCCAGTGGGGCGACCTTTGGAAACCTAAACGCCTGGGTGCTTGTGGCCGTCGTGACTGCCTCACTGGCTTTCATGCCTACACTTTTTCTGCAGTTGGTGGGAACTGGCGGTTCGGTTGATCCCAGGCCGAAAGCCGAGGCATTCGATCCACGCAAGGAAGACCAGGAGACGATTCACCACACGGAGGTTCCCGCTGGTCTGCGGATGAACAGAATGAGCCGTGTGACCGGCAAGGTCAAGGAGGTACGCCCGGACGGCACACTTCTTTTCGTTTTTCAAGAGAAGACCTTCATGCTTGAAAGAGTTGCCACGGTTCCATTATTGGTGGGAAACGAAGATGTGGATGTTGAAATGCTTCCCTACCAGATTTTGAAAGATGGTACAATCGTGGCGGAGTGCGGCGATTTACACGTGAAGAAAATGATGAATGACGAGTGATGAGGGATGAGGGATGAGTGATGAAGAAAGAATCGATGGAAGAAGAAGAAGTGATGAGTGATGAGGGATGAGTGATGAAGAAAGAATCGATGAGCGATGAGGGAAGAAATGATGGGCGATAAGAGAGGAACGAGGAAACGAGGATGAGAGTGGGCTTGGGCGTAGACCAGGGCATTAGCGGGGGGTGGGGATGAGCTCGCTCGATAGACTTGAAAGACGATTTGGATTATGGGCTATTCCAGGGCTTGCAAGGGTTGTAGCCTCAGGCATGTTCCTTGTTTTCGGACTCGAGTATTTCAACGTCGTCGGGCGCGAGTTTTTTCTTCTACAGGCGGACGCAGTTCTTGCAGGCCAGATATGGCGGATTTTGAGTTTTCTCATGGTTCCGGCAAGCGTCAGCCCGCTTTTTTTCCTTTTCGAAACGATGATACTTGTCCTGGTGGGCGACGCGCTCGAAGAAGAATGGGGAATATTCCGCTTCAACGTGTATTACATGACTGGGGCCTTGTTCACGATCGTTCTTGCCTTCCTCATGCCTGAGTTTCCACAGGGAAGTTATTTCCTGAATCTGTCGCTGTTTCTTGCATTCGCAACATTGTTTCCGGATTTTGAGTTCCTGGTCTTTTTCGTGCTTCCTGTCAAGGTTAAATACCTTG
Organism: bacterium CG2_30_54_10; assembly: GCA_001872985.1. Lineage (GTDB taxonomy): Bacteria > Muiribacteriota > Ozemobacteria > Ozemobacterales > Ozemobacteraceae > CG2-30-54-10. Next base: position 3,844 of record MNYA01000099.1, read on the forward strand.
CCATCTTGAGCGGCCTGGGAATCGCCTGGACAGTTGTTTTTCTTCCGCTACCGATGAAACTTGCCGCTCTCACAGCAGTCGGAAATTATCTGATTTTCTTCGGCGTGCAATTTCTTAGAGGGGCGCAAAGCCGCGCTCGTCTGGCTTCCAGGCGTATGCAGACCGCCGCCTTGGAACGGCACCAGAATGAGCCTCGCCATCAATGCACTATCTGCGGGAAGAACGATCGGACCGACCCCGATCTCGAGTTCCGATACTGTACATGCCCCGTCTGTGGGCCTCAAGGGAAGGCATTCTGTATTTCCGATCTCGACATTCACAACAAGGAAAAGCCCGCATGAAGCCCCGCGAGGGAAATTCGAAACCAAAGAACGCTGGATTCGCTGCGAGTTTCAGCTCAATAATTCGCGGGAGACATGAAAGCTGACCGGAGTGCGCAAAGCGCCCGATCGCGGGGATGAGACACATTTGGGCGCATGCACCCTCTTTTTGAGAAGATACCGCGGCGAAGTGTTTCTTTACAGTTTTCAGAGAATGGCCTACTATAGAGGCAGGCTGCGGCCATGCTGGGCGCAGGTTATCGGAGGGCGGACTTATGTTGGAGAAAAATTGGAGTCTCAGGTGGGCTGCTGGGTGCCTTCTTGCCCTGCTTTTCACAATCGGATGCACTCTGGTTAATCCGTTTCGTTCACTTCCCGATCAGCCGTCGGTATCAACGCAGGTTGAACGACCAATTTCCGCGGCCTCCGGTTTGGACTTCAGAAGCGATCTTCTTAGAGTTTACATCCCGCCCGACGCAATCCAGGCGGACGCGGTTTTAGTAGCAGACCATTATCCGTTTCCCCAAATGGTCGCTTCTCTCCCAAGAGGGTTTTTGGCCCGTTCTGAGTTTTTCACTTTCCGGTTCGTTCCGGAGCAAGAGCGTCTTTTGTCGCCGGTGAGGCTTGAACTTCCTGTTTTCAGTCCCAGGGGCAATGAGGCAACCGGTGGAACCGGCCCCCTTTTCGTCGCATGCCAGAAAAGCCGTGGAAACTGGCTTCTGATAACCCCTGCCCTTGATTCCGGAAATACGAAGGCCATTGTCGAGACCCTCCATCTTTCAGACTGGATCGTGATCCAGCAAAGAATTGCATCAGGGACTGGAACAGGAGCGGGGACGGGCCGGGGAATGGTCCCGGAAACGGGATCCGGAACGGCGTCTGGAACATGGCTCGAAACCATCTCCGCCCTCGTTGCAAGCCCGACGATCTTAAAGATCAGCGATCGTGGGTTCGTCGAGGGAGACTTACTGGTCGAGTCCGGAATTACCCTGGCATCAGGAACCAGAACAACCGGAGGAGCCGGCGAGGATTTCCTGAGGTGGCGTCAGGAGCTGAAGCTATTCCCGATCCCCGCTTTTCCGATGAAAGTTTCGTCATTGGACGGGAGTTCCGGAAAAATGTCGCGGCAACTCTCAGAAGATCATTCGGTTCTTTTCGACCCCACGACCGATCCGCTGATGGGTAGAGCTTTCTCAAATTGGTCGGCCAGTTATACCCTTCGAATCAACCTTTCGGGACTCTCGGTTTCGCAGGCTCCGAAGCGGCTGGGTTGGCGTTTTTCCGCCTGGACTGACGGGGGATTCCGTTTCGAAAGGGAAGGCCAGATCGACCTTGCCATGAGTTCGAAGTCCGCCGATCCGGCGAATCTGCCGCGTGTAGTATCTACGGTTCCACGCGACCAGGAAGTCGGTGTTTCCGTTCGGCAAGAGCTGGAAATCCGCTTCGACCGTGACATGGAACCGATTTCCGTGTACAAGTCATTTTCAATGGATCCGAGCCCCGGGTCCATCACCTGGCAATGGATAGACAGCCAGACCGTTTTGGCCGGGTTCCCCTCGTTTCTGGAACCCGGAAGGGTTTACACTGCCTCCTTGGCAACTTCAGCGACCGATATCCGGGGATTCCCACTAGATCAGCCCTACAGGTGGGTCTTTACCACCATGCTTGGATCCGACCTCGTTCCACCCGTCCTGGTAAGGGTTACGCCTCCAAACGGGGCCAAAAAGTTTCCCCGAAATGGCAGAATCGATCTTCTGTTTTCCGAAGCGATGAACAAATCGTCGGTAGAGGGAAGCGTCAAATTTACCAGCCCTGACGTTGGAACCCTTTCGTGGTATTGGGCTCCAGGCGCGGATTCCGTTTCCTTCCTCCCGGCCCGTCTCTGGGACGAGATGGTTCAGTATCGGGTTTCGATCGGCACGGAATGCCGGGATCTGGAGGGGAACCCGCTTGGGAACCGGGTCAACACCTCTTTCACGACGGGCCCGTCAGGGCCGGAAATTGTCGAAACGGTTCCCGCAATGGGAAGCCGGGTTAAGCTTCCGCTCAACAAGTTTGAGTTTCTGTTCGATCGTGCCATGGACAGGCCGAGCGTTGAAGGGGCTTTCTCGATGTTTCCCGCGGTCATCCCAGTTTTTTCCTGGAATACCGAGGAAACGAAATTTATCGTTTCATGGACTGACGCTCTCTTGCCCACGGCTGCCGAAATCGTAGCCAGTTTTTCCGCTCTTGCCCGAGACAAGAAAACGAACGCTCTCGGCGGAACAACCGTATTCAGATTTCCTGTTTCGGACACTACGCCGCCGGTCGTTCTCGAGTTCACCCCCGCCTCCGAAACTCTCGGCACTCCGATCAATTCAGGAATTTTCCTGAAGTTCAGCGAAGCAATGAACAGGCTTTCAGTCGAAAGTGCCATTCAGACGAGCCCCAGTCCTTCCGGTGCAGTCTTTCAATGGAACGCGGCCGGAGACTCGGTTTGGCTTTTCCCTGGCTCTGACTGGCCAAAAGAAACATTGGTTACAGTCAGCCTGAGTACAACCGCTCGCGATCTTGGCGGAAACAGCATCGCCTTGCCGTTGGTATTCTCGTTCACGACGAAATCGACCCCGGCCCCTTCAATCGCCGGATCTATCCCGACGGCAGGTCAGACGGGCGTCAGCCGGACAGCCACATTAACACTTCAGTTCTCTGAACCCATGGACAAGGCCGGCGTAGAATCCGTCCTTTCATTTTCACCCTCACTTTCAAAAGGAGCCGTGTTTTCCTGGCTGAACGACGATCGGACCCTGGAAATCCGACCTATTGCCTCCCTTCCAAATCAAAAAAATATGATCCTTTCGATCGACGCTACTGCCAAAGGGCGATCGGGAGCGAGTCTGGCCAAGCCGGTCAGCATTCCATTTTCGACGGCCGATACCGAGCCGCCGGTCTTGATCGGCACAACTCCGCGTGATGGCCAAACGGGTGTAGACCCATCGGCAGCGCTGGTTTTCAAATTTGACGAGCCCATCGAGCGGCTCGCAGCGGAAAAGGCGGTTTCCTTATCACCGGCTCCCGGAGCATCGGGGAAATTCACCTGGTCAGCCGATTCACGCTCCTTCACTCTCGCATGGGATGCCCCGCTCGCAGGAAATACGTCTTACACATGCGCCCTGGCAACTTCACTAGCCGACATCTCCGGGAACCACGCAGCCCTGACATGGGAGATCGGGTTCAAAACGCGCGACACAACGCCGCCGGCAGTTTCCGGAACTATCCCGGCCGACCAGGCAACCGGCCAACCGCTTTTCACGGCTGTATTGGTGAATTTTTCCAAACCCATGGCCACCCGGTCGGTGAATCTTACTTTCCAACCGGCGGTGTCGGGAACAGCCGTTCGTAAATGGAACACAACGGCGACTGCTCTGACGGAATATTTTTCCCAGCAGTTCACGTCTTCGACTCATTATCAGGTTACAATCGACCCTGGCGCTACTGACAGCTTCGGAAACCCCCTTGCCGGTTCTTTGACGCTTGGTTTCACCACCGGAACAGCAGTAAATCCAAGGGTTGTGGGAAGCACCCCCGCCAATGGAACCCTGATCGCCACTCTGACGCCCAAGTTCGAGGTGACTTTCGACCGTGCAATGGACGCGCAATCGGTCGCACTCGCATTTTCGATAACCCCCGCAATTCCACAAGGGCAAAATTTCGCCTGGGATGCCGACCAGAAGATCGTGAAAGTTACATTCAGCACGCAACTCCAGTCCGGAACCGCTTACTCGGTCAAACTTTCCACCGCCGCTGCTGATCTCGCGGGCGTACATATCCCCGTTGAATTCAGTGCTGACTTCGTCACGGAGGCCGCCCCGACTATCGTTACGGCGCAAGTAGTTCCCCCAAACGGGGCCGTTTCCGTGACCACGGGAACCGCTATTCGGATACCGTTCAGCAAGGCCATGGAAAGCGGTTCCACTGAAAGGGCATTTTCTTTGCTGCTCGAAGGAATGCCGATTGCCGGAACCTTCTCCTGGAGCGGAAATACAATGGTCTTCCAACCGGCGAAACCTCTTTCGCTGAAACGGAGCTACTATTTCATCCTTGTAACTACCGGCGCAAGGGACATCCATGACCTACCGTTGAAAACGGCGTTCACAGGGCAATTCATGACCGTCCCCGGCGCCGCCCCTGAAATCATCTCGGCAGCTCCGGCCGACGGCTCGAACAACGTCACTTTCGATTCCGCAATCGTTCTGAATTTCAATCAGTCCATGGATTCAGCCACGGTCAATCCGATTGTCTTCCCCGCCCCCCCCGGAAATACGCTCCAGACCTGGACGAAC
>MNYA01000207.1 GCA_001872985.1 bacterium CG2_30_54_10
CACGCAGTTGCGACGCTTACGAAGGGGTAGGGGGGGGTGTTTTCGTGCAGTCGCCCTTCGATGCCTCCAGTTTGGTTGAAGATTGGCTTCAGAGGAACATCACCAAGACTATATCCCAAGAAGGTTGTGGGCAGATCGTTGCTGATGGTGCCGCTAGCGGTGACGGTGGCTGAAGCGGTGTTCAGATAAGGTGTACTCGTGTATGTCGCAATGTTCTTGCCGCGGAAATTGACCGTGCCTGACCCGTAGGGCGGGGCCGTCACCCAATTCCCGTCATAGGTGAGATCAAAGTTTTGGGACAAATAGTTGGATTTGAAGAATGTTAGAGTCCAGGTTCCTGAGGAAACGTCTGGTATGAAGAAATACCCGTTTGCCAGGGTTGTCGTACTGAAGCTGTTCGTCCCTGAGGCGGCACCAGCGGGGGTGATGCTAACATCGCTGAACATGATTGGCGCGGCATTCGCCGCGTCGAGCAGTCGGCCATACAAATTCGTGGTTTTCCTATCGCTAACCAACCTGGTCAGCTTGACCGTGATCAGGGTTGTGGAGCCTGCGTTGACTGAAACGGAAATGAGGTTTTCCCGGAAAGCCCTCGGTACGGAGGCATCCTGGAACCCCAAAAAGTAGGTGCCGGGAGATAAGGTCGGAAATTGGAACCCTGCAACGGGGGGGGCTTTTACCGATTTCGGCCCGGATAAAGGAGTGGGGGAGAGCCCTTGATAAAGAGTGACGTTTATCAACGCGGCGGTATCTGTGATCGGCTGATTGTTGTCATCCTGGAAGGTGCCGAAGATCGACCCCGTCTGGGTATTCGCCCCGGAGCTCTGAACGGTGACACCTATCCTCTGGAGAACGAAGGGAACTGATTTACTGGTGGTGGTTCCCGAAGCCAAGTCAACAATGCTGCTCGAAGCGATGAAATTTGGGGTTGTTTTGGTATCATCCAAGACGTTGACCGTGTAAACTCCGGGAAGTAAACCGCTGAATGCGTAATTTCCGCCCAGTGGGTTGCTCACCGTGGCAACACCTGCCGTCCCGCGAAAAAGCTGAACGGTCAACGAGGCATCTTGCTCGGTGATCGGTTTCCCAGTTAACGCTTCTGTTATATTGCCGTAAAGCGCCGTTCCATTGATACCACCGCTGGAAGCGCTTGCCGGCCCGCTGGGGTTGTTGCTGCCGCACCCGGGAAGGAGGGCGATCAGAAGGCAGAGCGCCAGCCCGTATGAGAGCCACCGGGAGAAAAACGTGTTGTTATCTGAGGTCATATTCTTTTACTGCTCCTTTCCGGATGGAAGGTCATGTGACGTGTGTTGGTGCCCTCGGTCAATCGGCGGATACGTTCTCGCGCCAAGATGGGGCGACCGATCGACCGCCCTTACGGTTGGCCCATCGGTGGAGACCGGCGATGCCGGTTGTCCTTGGTAGTTAAGCATTCAGTCGATCCTCTCTAATGTGAGTTGTGTGCCGGGGGTAACTTCTGTTCTGGCCAGCGTGCCGGCAGGAAGCTCCACTACCTTGCAGGCGTCGCGGTGCCAGCCGGACAAACCTGTCCAGGGGGGCAGAGAGTGATAACAGGCCACCACCATGTCGTTGGCGGCCAGGAAAGCCACATTGATGGGACACCGCATGAACAGCATGTGAATCGAGGAGCAGGGCTCCAGGAGCAAGCCATCGCCGGTCGGTAACGGCGCTGACATCATCAGGCCGCGAAAACGCGACCAGAAGGTGTCGGCAACCCGCACCCGATCGGCTACGGGGCGCCCATCGGCCTGACGTCTTATTCGCAAAAGCATGCTTCATCAACTTCTCTCTTTCACGGAAGGAGTTAGCTATACGGGAAAAGTACCAGAAAAAAGGTGAATGGGAGAAAACTTGATAGGATCGCAGTCGAACCGGAGGTTGAGCTTGGCCCGTTGGGGTTGCTTCCACCGCATCCCGCGAAAAAGAAGCCCAGAAGGCAGACGGCGAGCCCGTATGCAAACCACCGGGAAAATAAGGAGTTCGTTTTTGATACCATGTTGCTATTCCTCTCCTTTCCCAAAGGGAAGTCACCTGACCGTTTCGTGGAAATCTGGTTGACCTGGTTACCTAGTTTCATTCAATCAATCCTCTCGAGAAAAAGTTGTTCTCCGGGCTTCACCCCGACACTCGAAAGAGCCCCGGATGCCAGCTCCAAAACCTTGCCGGCATCCCTGTGCCAACCGGATAAGCCAGTCCACGGCCGGAGCGAGTGATAGCAGGCCACTACCCGATCGTCGTCGGTCAGAAATGCTGCATCGATGGGATACCGCATAAAAAGCATGTGAATCGAAGTGCAGGGAATAAGAAGCAAACCTTCCTCCGGAAGGAGATGCGGCGAAAACATCAACCCCCGAAAACGCCCCCAAAAGCTGTCGGCGACACGAACCCGCCCGGCCACCAATCCGCCGTCGGCCTTCAATGTGATTCGATAATAGCTCACTCATTTTCCTTCGACATCCCCGACTTCCATGATCTGGAAAACAGCGGGAGCACCGATAACCAACCCAACATTGGGAAATATGAAAAGAACCAGCGGGATCATCATCTTGATGGGGGCCTTTGCCGCTTCTTCCTCGGCCCGCTGACGACGCTTCTCACGAAGCTGGTCGGATTGGATCCTAAGAACCGTGCCGATCGAAACGCCAAGCTGGTCGGCCTGAACGATGGCTGACACGAATGCGGACAGATCCGGGTGTTCGAGCCGGTCAGCCATATCCTTGAACGCATCCCGACGCGACCGCCCCATCCGGATGTGCCGCAACGTCAGGCTGAACTCGTCCGGGATTGGGCCATGCATCTTCTCGACAACCTTGTCGCAAGCCGCATCGAAACCAAGGCCGGCCTCGACCGCAACCGTTAGCAGATCGAGAATATCGGGAAGCTGTCGGGTAACAGCGTGCAAACGCGCCCCGATCTTCCGCTGAAGAAAGATTCTCGGCCCGAGGATTCCGATTATCAGGCCAAAAAAACCTGCCATGACAAGCTTCATCGTCGCCCATTTAAAGACGACGCCAAGTGCAATGGCAACCGCCGGGCAGACGACCCGAAACAGGTTCTGAATGACCACAAACTCCCCAACTGTCAGACCGCCCGGGTAACCCGCCATACTAAGCATCTTTCGCAAGGAACTCTTCGTCGCCTTGCGGATCTCATTCGGATCGCGCCTTCCAGCCAGATTCGACAGAAATGGTCTGATGACCCGGTCGATGAACGGCTTGTTCAGCTCTTCCGCGGCCACGGCAGCGGCCTGTGAAACCGACGGGTCGGCCCCATCGAGTTGAGCGAGTCGATTTTGTATATCACTGTTTTGCCCACCGGAAGGGAACAGCAGAAGAATGACAAGGAAAACGACAACGGCTACAAAACCATATAATGCGACTTCCATTTTCCCCTCCTTAAACCTCTATATCGACAATCTTCATGATGAGATACATCCCGATAAATTCCCAGACCAGGCCCCCGACTACGACGAACCAGCCTCTGAAAGGGCCCTTCCTGAAGGTGAAAAACCGCATGATAAATTCGGGGTTGATGAGAAAAATCATGAACCCGATTCCAAACGGAAGCGCGCCTACGAGCAGCCCGGACATCTTTGCCTGCGCGGTTTTGGTCTGGATATCCCCCTTGATCCGGTTGCGCTGCCTGATTGTCGCGCCGATTTTGTCGAGAATTTCGGCAAGGTTCCCACCGACTTGGCGCTGGATCAGGACAACCGTGGTAACGAGATCCCAGTCTTCACTTTCGACACGCTGGTTAAGCGCCCGCAATGCATCCTCGAGGTTGAGCCCGAGGCTGTTTTCTTTCAAGACTCGCTTCAATTCAATCGACATGGGTGGAGGCGACTCACGCGACACCATTTCCATGGCCTGAAGTAGTGAGTAACCGGCCTTCATGCCATTCGAAAGCATGATCAGCGTGTCCATGATCTGGTCGTTGAAAGCCTGAACCCTCTGCCTCTTTTTGAACCCGACCCAAAGATCGATTCCAAAATACCCGCACACCCCGGCAATCACGCCCGCGTACCAGTTCTGCAAAAGAACGCCGAGAATAACGACAGGCCCGGCGCCGGCAAGGAACTTGATCGCCACGAACTCATTGGCCTTCAACGGAATGCTCGCCTTGGCCAGGTTCTCTGCGATGCGTGCTGCGGCGCCTTTGGGCGTAATGATCGAACCGATATTCGCCAGAAACTTCTTTACCCCCGAAGCTTCCTGCCCGCGACTTTCCTTGAGGTAATCATCGTCTTCATCCCCGCTTTCCGAGCGCGTCGGGACCTCTTCATCTTCCATGCCTTGGTTAGGCGCCGCGCGGGCAGCCATCTCGCTTTCGACCAGATACTGCTCCATTCTGGCCCGGACGTCCTCGCCCGGCTTTTTCCATAAAACGGAGAAGACCAGCATGAAGAACATCATGGCAGCAACGAAGATGACACCGACGAAAATGAACTCAATCACGGATTTACCACCCTTTGCCGGAATCAGTGAAGATGTTGGCTGGAAGGTGAAGACCGGATTCCTCAAATTTGCTCGCGAACTTGGGCCGGATACCGGTTGCCTTCAACCGCCCGAGGATCTTTCCCTTTGCGTCAAGGCCTGTCTGTTCGAAACGGAAGATATCCTGCAAAACAATTTTATCCCCTTCCATTCCCTGAACCTCAGTGAGATAAGTAATCTTTCTGGAACCGTCCTTCAAACGAGACTGCTGGATGATCATTTGAATGGCTGCCGAGACCTGTTCGCGAATAGCACGGACTGGAAGATCCATTCCGGACATCAAAACCATGGTCTCGAGACGGGCCAGCATGTCGCGAGGAGTGTTGGCGTGACCGGTGGTCAAAGAGCCATCATGGCCCGTATTCATCGCCTGAAGCATATCCAGGGCTTCTCCTCCGCGGCACTCTCCGACAATTACTCGTTCAGGTCTCATGCGAAGCGTGTTCTTGATCAAATCCCGCATCGTAACCGCGCCCTTGCCTTCGATGTTCGCCGGACGCGACTCGAGCCGGACCACGTGTGGCTGCCGTAACTGCAGTTCGGCGACATCCTCGCAGGTGATGATCCGCTCGTCTTCAGGAATGAAGGAACTGAGAATGTTCAGCGTGGTCGTTTTTCCCGAGCCCGTCCCGCCGGACACCACGATGTTCAACCGAACCTTGACGCAAGCCTCGATGAACGTGGCCATCTCTTGGGTAAGAGTTCCAAACCGGATAAGGTCGGCAATTTGTATGGCTTCTTTTTTGAACTTTCGTATGGTAATGGTCGGCCCATTCAGCGCCAGGGGAGGGATGATCGCATTGACGCGCGAACCGTCGGTCAGACGGGCATCGACATAAGGGACCGACTCATCAATGCGACGGCCGATGGGGGCAACGATGCGCTCGATGATCCGCATTACATGATCGTTATCCTTGAACTTGATATCGGAAAGAATCAGCTTCCCCTTTTTTTCAAAATAGATCTGGAAGGGACCATTGACCATTACTTCGGAAATATCCTCTTCATCGAGAAGCTTTTGGATCGGCCCGTACCCGATCATGTCATCTAAAAGGATCTGACACAACGAATCGAGGTCGCGTGGAGACAGGGTAACGTTGAGCTTGGGAGATTCCTCCGAGGCTACCTTGAGAATTTGATCTCTCAACATGGACCGCTTTTTATCGAGATTGGCCTCACTCATGATCGCCGGGGGCATATCATCGATCAGCTTGGTCTGAACCTTGTCTTTCAGACGCTCGAACCCGGTGATTTCCCGAGTTGCCGTGGAATCAAAAGCCCCGGATTTTTCGCCCTTTTTCTCTTCACTTAGCCTTGAAAGCAAACCGCCCATTATTAAAAACCTCCTTAGTTTCTCACGAACCAAAAATCAACTTTTTCAATTTCAAAAACGCGCCCGCAGGCTCTTCTTCAATTACCTCGACCCCGGAGCTGAGAATTTTGTCGGTCATCGCTTCCATGGCGTGGGCCAGGATGCTTCGCGGAAATTTTAAAACGAAGGGCTCTCCTTGATTAAGCGCGGTCTGGGCTGTCTCATAATCCATGGGGACGACCGAAAAAATCGGAATTGCCAAACCTTCCTCAATGTCTTTGCGACTGATCCCAACGTTGGAAATATCCTTGTTGATGACCAGTTTGACCTTGCCGATGTCGAACCGTATATCAGATAGCGTCTTCAGGCAAAGCTTGGTATTCTTGAGTGAACTTATCTCCAGGGTGCAAACCAACAGTACCAAGCCGGTTTGATCGAGAATTTGAAGTTCATTGTTGCCCATCTGGGAGGCCGTGTCGAAAATGATGAACTGATAGGCCGGTGACAAGGTCTCGATAATGGTTTTGATGTGCGAGGTCTTTACCGCATCAGCGTAGGCCGGTTCCAGGGGAGCGAGCAGAAGGTCGAGCCCACTCGGATGGTGGGTAATATTGGCTTCGATCTTTGAGGGGGTAATCTCCTCTTCTTTTTCAACGATGTTGTAGATATTCTTTCCGGCGTTCTGGTTCAGCGTGATGGCGACATCGCCAAACTGAAGGGATGAGTCGATCAAAAGGGTCCGTTTTCCGCGCTTGGCAAGGCTGATCGCCAGATTCGTGGCCAGAGTCGTTCGTCCGACACCGCCCTTTGTAGCGAAAAAGGTCAGAATCTCAGCCTTGGATTCTTCTTCCAGGAGGTCGGGGCGGTCCTTCAGCCACTTGTTGAAAACGCCGAGGATGGTATCGGAAAGATCACCGCTGGAGAATGGCTTGGTCAGGTAATCTTTGGCCCCCGCTTTCATCGCCCGCCGAAAATATTCCTGCTCGCTTTGAATAGACATCATTACGACCTGGATGTTGGGCTGTTCTTTGGCCAGCGCCTCAGTCACCTTCAGACCATCGAGCTTGGGCATATTGATGTCCATCAAAATAACATGAGGATGCATTTCCTTCGCCAACCTAAGGGCCTCTTCACCGTCTCCTGCCTCGCCGATCACCTGAATGGAATCCTGGCTGCCGAGCATTCGACGGATATTCGAACGCAATTCGACCATGTCATCGGCAATCAGAACCTTGATTCGGCGATTTGAAGCCATGATACTATTTGCTCCGGGCCGTGAGTCCGGCTATCGGGCGGTTTCCTCGGGAAAGTGGCTGGATTTGATCTTCTGGAAGAGGTTATGGAGCTTTTCGAGGTGTTCGGTCCGCTTGGGGACAGGAACGATCTCGACCTTCTTGCCCCCCATATGATCTTTCTCGCGGCCGACGATCTCAGGAGTCAACAAAATCACCAGCTCACTTTCAGAGAGCACCTCGTGCTTCCAGCGGAAAAACCTCCCCAGGTAGGGAATTTTGGAAAGGATAGGAACATTTTCACTGTTTACGGTATTATTCTTTCTTATCAAACCGCCAAGAACCATCGTTTCCCCATTCTTGATTTTGGCCGTGGTCATTACACTTCGATCGCTCTTGTCAAGAGTGGTTGTCCGGCCGGAGACAAGTTCTCCCTGCTGGGCGAACACCGAGAACTTTAGCCCATCCTCACCGATGACGAATAGATCGCGGATGGCGAGGCGAAGTTTGGCGGTGTCCTGGTCGAATTGCGGTTTACCCTGATTGTCCGTTCCTGAGATGAAATGCGACTTTATCGATGTCTCGAAGAATGCCAAACCTGAATCTGATTCGGGGTTCGTCCCCGCGACTCCCAACTTCCCAGGCTCCTGATCGCCCTCACCCAGCCATCCGCTCTGGGCCAACTTACTGAGTTTGGCGTTTGCATACACGATCAGCTTGGGGTTGGCCAGAACTTTAGCTTTCCCGGTTTTTTCAAGAGCGGAAACCTGCGCGTCAATGATCTCGAACCGGTTCAGGTTGCCCCCGGCAAATGGATTAACATGAGAGGGAACGGGCGCCCCGAGAGATTGCACGTCACCCCGCCAAGCGTTGGTCACATTTTCATAAAAGTTGACGACACCCCGCTGTGTGAGCCCTCCGCCGACGGAAGGCGAGGTACCCCACTTGATTCCGAGATCCTTGGTTGCATCACGGGTCATTTCAAGAATGTAGGCCTGGAAGACAACCTGAATGGGGTTTTTGATCGAAACAAGATTGCGGACGCTGCCTTCCGCGGGAATGAAACCTTTCAGCACTTCGCTCAGATGCTGAAAATCATTTTGATTCTCGACATAGCCCTCGGCGATAACGGTAACGTTAGCCGTGTCGGTTGCAGTCGGGGTTTCCCAGGGGGCCTCGTTGGGCTTGATCACGGAAATCTTTACCGTGGGTATCTTGATGGCCTCCTCGATCCGTTCTTTCAACGAAATCGTCGGCTGAATTTTTACTTCAAGGAGGTTTTCGATCTTCTGGTCGGGGGCCAGGCCGTTGATGATTTTTTC
>MNYA01000217.1 GCA_001872985.1 bacterium CG2_30_54_10
CGAGGCGAAGGGGGGCGCGTGCCCCCCTTTTTGGACCGGAGGGCGCAACGCGCCCGACCGCTCGACCGAAGGGAGAAATCTCTTGCGCCAGGAATCATTGAGTTTCCCCGAATTACTGAGCAGATACTGTCAAGCGATGATGCAAGAAGGTATTTCGGCATGCTATACTGAACCGCTGGAGAAAAAGCCGCAAAATGCTTGAACTCAAAATCACCGATCTGCCTAAGAAACTCAGCATGTTCGATGCTGTCGATAACGGTTATCAAGAGCAGATCCGGTTCGCATGGTCCCGTCTGCGGGAAAATGTCTCCGTACTGATCAAATGTGAAAAGCAGATCACGCCATACCTCCAGGCCATCTTGAAAAAACGGCTCGCCAGTGACGGAAAGACGGTCTCCATCATCGACGGCCGCCCCCCCGCCGGAAGCACGGAACAAGGCCCCCGCGTGATGGGCATGGTTAACCAGCTGCGCTCGTTGGTCAACAACACCGAACCCAACAAGGTGTTCCTGATCTCCTACCTCGACATCATAACATCCACCGCGATCGGAGGCCTTTCCCAGGAAGCCAAGGAGATAATGACGATCATCCATGAAAACCCGCTTCTGGTAATGGCCGCATTTGAAGACCCGGATTTCCCGCTTCCAGAGCTGATCGCACAGGCTTTTCCCGCAAGAGCTGAAATGATCGGCCTTCCACGCTCCAAGATCGCAAAGCTTATCACCACCGAGGAAGCACGCAAGTTCGCGGTCGAATCAATCAATCTGATGAGTTTGTACAAGTTCGTTTCTGGATTGAATCCCGTGCGATTCCGCGAAATCATGACCATTTTCGCCCACAAGGCTGACCTTGACCCGAAAATCCCCGAAATGCTCCCAAACTACATGCAGGAGCTCCGCGGCTACACCGCCTGCGGCGGGGCTTCCCTCTCGTCCATCCAACTCGACAGGGATATTGCCGGGTACCAGGGCGTTAAGAAACAAATTCGGGAGAACATTCTCAACCTTTTGCAGAAGGCCGGCCAGATCTCAGATGAAAAAGAGATCCGGAAACTCGAATCGATTATTCCGAAAGGCTTGATTTTCCATGGCCCCCCAGGAACCGGCAAGACCCTTTTTGCAAAGGGCATCGCCGAAGCCCTGAACGCTGCGATCTATATGGTCAGCGGACCTGAGCTGAAATCAAAATGGGTCGGCGAAGGGGAAGCAAATATCCGGCGCCTTTTCGCGAGAGCCCGCGCTACCGCACCGGCAGTCATCGTGTTCGACGAACTCGACTCGATCGCCGCACAGCGTTCCGGCAACACTTCCGACGGCGGATCCCAGGCGTCGCACTCAATGGTCAACCAGCTTCTTACCGAAATGGACGGATTCCGCAAGGAACAACTCGTTCTAGTAATCGGAACTACGAACTTTCTCTCTTGCCTTGACCCGGCCTTTCTGCGCCCCGGCCGGTTTGAATACCAGATCGAAATTCCCTATCCCGAATGGGAAGACCGCCGCGCCATTCTCGAACTGTACAACCACAACTTCGAGACCGGACTTACTGCCGGCGATCTCGACACCCTCGCCGGCTGGACCGGAAGGTTCACCGATAACGGCACCCCCTTTACCGGCGATCATCTCAACGCCCTCCTCAGGGATCTGAAGCGTTTTCTGCTCAACCGCGGCCGGACAGCGGTTGACGATGAATCCCTCAAAGCCTGGTTCAAACACCAGGAAGGTGAAAACCACCTCACCACCGAAGAAGAACGGGTAGTCGCGATTCACGAATGCGGTCACGCCATCCTCTACCGGAAAGCCGGGCGGATGGAGGACGTCCGCAAAGTGACCCTCGAAAGCGGTGGTGGCGGCACTCTTGGGATGGTCCAGTCCAAAGCCCGCCGACCGAACGCATTTTTCACTGAGTCCAGGCTGCGTAATGATGTCGCGATCTGCCTCGGAGGCTATGCCGCTGAGAAGCTGGTTTTCGGGGAAATATCCACAGGCGCATCTCAAGACCTCAAGACTGCGACCCGTATCGCCTCGGATATGGTCGCAATCCATGGCATGGGCGGGATCCCCGCCCCGAGATTCTTCGCCGAGGAAAATGGCCAACTGAGCCCGATTTTCATGGGTCAGCTTTCAGGCCGCATCGATGTAATTCTTGCCGAGGCCCAGGCCCAGGCCGTGAAGTATCTTCAGGATAACCGGGCGATCCTCGATCGGCTGGCCGATCTTCTGATCGAACGCAGAACCCTCACCCAGGAAGACCTGGCCGCATTCTTTGTCCGGGGCGGAGTATGATGAAAAGCTCTGGTGTGACTTCGAAAGCATGTAGCGAAGGAAACAAAAATCGCAAAAGGCGGGGGCGACCTGCGCTTCTTTTTGGGAATGTGTACCAACGGTCATTCACGGTGCTAACTTTTGAAGTCAGGCTCCTGGATGCCTGATAAGTTATGCGAAAGTTATCTACTCGATAATTCGGGGAAACTCAATGATTCCTGCTGCAAGAGATTTCTCCCTGCGGTCGAAATGACAGCATCGTTTGCCATTCCGAACGAATGTGAGGAATCTCGCTTTATGTTGAGAATCAGCTAATGCCCCTCCTTTTTGAGCGGATACTGCAAAAGCGCATTGAATTTTGTGATATCATGAGTTCAATTTCCGTTTGTAGCAGGCTTTTCCCTAATCCCTGCTCCCGAATCCCTGCTCACTTTTATATATGACAACCATGAATATCAGACTGCAAAATGTCGCAGAGATGTTCGCCCTGCGCTATTTGACCGAAACCGGGCAACTTGAGGGCGAGTTCATGCAGGAGGCCGAGCCCCCATGGTGGGTCTGGTTCCAGTTTTCCGGGCAGTCCCGATCGGAGGCCGCCGCTTTCGGGCTTTTCAACCAGCGCGGGTTAGGCTCCCTCGCCGCACAGGTCGCGGAACCGACATCACCTCCATACGATCTTGCCCCGGTCAACTGGGTCAGAATTCTGAAAACATTCATCGTCAAACCCGCCATCGACAATAGGTTTTCCGAAGAAATTCTTTTTCTGACAGGCGATCAGCAGGTTTTTTTCGAGGTCGTGCGCGGGCACTTCCTTCTCCAACAAGGTCAGGTCGAGTTCGCCTTGATGCAAACCGATCCGCCAGTCTGGGTGATGAGGATCCGCCAGCCTTCCAGATGGGTTCTCGACCAGCTTCCAAAAGAATCCTCATTCAAGTATTTCAACCAAGTCCCCGGAAGCCCTGGAATCTTCATCGAAGCTGGTTGGTCACTTTCAGATCCGGCCAACGGCTTGCGGCTCAACCAGCTTAAGTTCCCCGAAAATACGCATCTTCTGATGCAGGGAGATGGAGCTCTGCTGAGTTTCAGACCACGCTGGCAGCACGGATCGACCGTCGTGGAGGTCAACCTTCCCCTCCCCGATCGCGAGCAGATCTCTGAGACCGCGCGTATTACGATCGTTCCCAGGCTTCGCCCGACCGAAGAGGCCGCACCCGCCGAGCTCTGGCAGGTCGGAGATCCGACAAGGCTGCAGGCGATCCTTTCCAATGAGTGCGCGATGCGCTTCGCCGGGTTTTCCGCGTGGTTCACCCTTCAAGGTCCCGTCTGGATTCTCGCCTCCAGCTCGCAATCGGACAAGGGATTGTGCAGCGTGCTTTCCGACGCATTTTCCGCGTACCGGCGACATGATGGGCGCGTCTTCCTGCCAGCCGGATACGCGCTTTTGCCGCGGCTTTCCGAGATCAGGCTGTTCGAAATCTTCAACTGTCCGCGGGGCGATTTTCTGGTAATCGAAGGCGAGGGCGAGGGCAAGGGCCTCCGCGCCATCATGCTTCCCGGAGACAAGGCAAAGCGGCTCGACGATTTCATTGCATTTCAAGCGGAGATCGCCTTCAACCGCGTCGAACCGTTCAAATCCAACTGGACTTTCGATTTCCCCGGCGTAAAAAAAAACGAATGATCGTGCAACTCGACCTCGATGAGGCCGAGCGACACCGCATCAAACGCCCATCTTCCGCGCCCGTCCTTGACCGGCAAGACGGAAGTTGGTGGGGAACCATCGTGAGCCTTGGCCGCACGATCTCGGGCATGATGACCGGAACCGCCGAAGATAACGGGTTCGGAAACACCCGATCCGGCACTGTCGGCGCCGGCGCCCGCAGCGGCCTCGGCAGGGGCCTCGGCAGCGACATAGCCGGCGACATGGACGGCGGCCTCGGCAATGGCCCTGGCCTCGGCCTCGGTATCGGCATCGGCATCGGCAAACCCGGCTCCCGGCAGGGGTTTCCCAGGCTCGGCAAGACCTCCCTGATGGATGCTCCCGATTATTCAGTTGCAGAGGTCAACAGCACTCGCGAAGACATCCGCCGGATTGACAAACGTCTTTTGGTGAAGATTGAAGACCACCATCTTTGGCGGAAAAGAGCTGAAATGAGCGGCAAGATGAAAGCGATTGTATCGGCTATCGTTGCGCAAGGCACCGCTTCGATACTCGAGTGTAACCAAAGCGGGCTTTTGGCTGCTGCGATGGAGTTCGCCCGAACCGAAAAGAGTCTGTCCAGGCTTTTCGATGAGAATCTTCCGGCACTGGAGCGGGGAAATCTGCTTTCGGCTATTCGGAATCCAGCTCTGGATGCAGAGTTGCATTACCTCCTGCATCTGGCATTCGCTTGGAGGTTCAACGACTCCGACATTTTTCGCCAGGCGGTTGACTCGATGCGAAGCGGGTATGCGGGTGAGAAACGCCCTTTCCATTCATTCAAGGAAGGTCAGGTCGTCGGCCCAACGCGGGAAACCGGGGCTAACAGCATCGGCCTGATGACCGCCAACGACCTTCCCCGGATCAGGATGAACGTCAATAACTTTCTCCTCCACACCGGATGCGCTACAATCGATCTGGTGGGGATCGCACGCGCCCAATTCACCATTCTTCTCGGAAAACACCTTTCTCCCGAAATCGCCGCGGGCCTTCTTTCTCCGATGCCGTTGGACGGCCAAAAGGGCAGCATCCTGGGCAAGAAATGGAAAGATCTTGACTCGTTCCCCAAACTTCCGGAGGATGACCGTCGGCTTCCCTCGACCAACCGATGGCTCGAGACGATCACCATGGAAAAGATCCGCGAGATCTCCCTGAGCGACATGTTCACCGGGAAGTTGTACCGCCCTAGCTTCATGTTCGTCCGCGACGACCCCGAACTTTCGGCGGAGTTCGCCAAGATGCAGTGGATGAAGGCGCTTCCGGAAGAAGATTTCCCGGCTACCAGCGATGGAAAGCCCATCGCGAGGGCAATATACCGACGGTTTTCCTCCGGAAACGCCGATTGGAGCGAGTATTTCACCCTTGCCGCAAAGTCCTGGGCGAGCCTGCACACCAAGGCCCGCGCCCAGCGTCTTTTGCTCCTTCTCGTCACCGAGTTCAGTCCGCTTCAAGAGTTCGGGAAATTCATCGAGCCGCTGATTCTCGATCTCAGCAAACGAAGCCCCTGGGACTTGTACAGCCTCACCTTATACTGCGATATTTACAGACTGTCCCTGGTCTTTCAGCGCAAGGTCGATGAACAGAGGCTTTTCAATATCATGCTGGATCATCTTCCCGGGCCGCCTCACGGCTGGAGCGACTTCCGGGATTCGGCCGAACACTTCATACTCTGCCTGTTCCTCAACGGATCCCCGGTCCGAAGGTTTCAGCTCGACCAGATGGCTGAGAGAACGATGCGATGGCTTCACCATGCGGTCCACAAGGCAATGGACGAGAAGATGGTGGATGAAATCCTGACTCTTCTGAGCTTCCTCGAGGTCGGAACGTTGGCCGATCTCGTTCCCGAGAACCTCGAGCAGCACCAGTTCCAAGAGCGGCGACGAGCCGTCTGGATGGAACATGCGCAAAATTTTTCCTCCGACACCGGATTTCAGGAATGGGTGAAAAATATCTGAAAGAGGCAAAACATGGCACAGGATCTTCCTGACACCGACGAAATCAATGCCGCACGCGAGCGTATCATCGCCCTACACAACCGCCTTTGCGAGTTTTTCCTGGCTCGCGATGAGCTTCTGAAGCTCATGGTGACCGCGGTCACCGCGCAGGAGCCGATGCTCTTCATCGGACGACCGGGCACGGCCAAGTCGCTCCTGGTCTCGGTTTTCTGCCAGTCGATCGGTCTGACGGAAGGCGATTATTTCGAGTATATGCTGACCAAGTTCACCGAGCCCAGCGAGATCATGGGGCCGGTGGATATCCAGAAACTGAAGATGGGCCAGTACATCAGAAAGATCAAAGGCCATCTTCCGGAAGCCCGGATCGCTTTTCTGGACGAGATCTTCAAAGCGACCTCCGCGATCCTCAACATGCTGCTCACGGTCATCAACGAGCGGAAGTTTTACCAGGAGGGCGTGGCATTGCCGGTCCCGTTGATCTGCATGTTCGCCGCCAGTAACGAGATTCCTGACTTCGGGGAGTTCGACGCCCTCAAGGACCGCTTCATCCTGAAAGTGGAAACTCTTCCTGTCCGCGCCACTCATTTCTACGACCTGATCCGTTTCGGAACGCGTTTTGAAACGCGTGCCTATGCCAAGGAACGACCATGGGCTTCAGATTGTACTTTAGATGATTTCGTGAAAATTCATGCTTATCTCCTCAATGAGGTGCTCCCCAGGATGATCGCGAATGAGGACATCAGCCTTCTCGGTGATGAGCGCATGACAAAAGCATTCAAGACCCTGATTGCTGTTCTGGCCGACGAGCTGAAGGTCGAGATCACCGATCGCAAGCTGATAAAATTGTACAAGCTTATCGTCACTCAGGCTTTTCTGTTCAACGGAGGCAAGGTGACCAAACAGGAGCTGAAGATTCTCCGCTACTGTGGAAACAATTTCGCCGACGTCCAGAAAATTAAATCCTTCATCGAAGAACGCCTGGAGAGTATGGAATGATCGCGGTGATGGAAAGCAGCCTATGGCGCTTCTAAACTCCTCCCAAATCAGCCTCTGGATCGAGACATCCCTGGAAAATTCAGGTTTTCAAAAACTCGAAGGTGATGCGCTGAAAGCTTGGCGTGATACGGTTCTTCACGGAAAAAACTCCATGCCACCCGGATTCTTCGGCCTTCTCTGGGAGCGTTTGACCGGTAAAAGCCCAGGGAAACACAAGGAACGCGTCGGCCTTGCCCTTGAAGACGAGCTGCTGGAGCAGATTTGTCATGGGCGCGGTTTCGAACACATCGAAGGTCTCTTCATTCTTCATGGTTCCAAAATAAGCGTGGATTTCGCGACAGGGGTAGTCAACCAAGTGATAGACCGCATCCAGGGTTTTCACTCTTCGAAGATCCAGATAGCCGCTCGCGACCTCGATTCCGCCCTTGAAAAAGCATTTCCGCCGAGCCCCGATTTCCCGGCGAAACAACTGTTGAAGGATGTCTATCAGGACGCTTTCGATCGGCAAATGAAGGTTCCATTCGCACTCAGCCCCACCGATCTTTTCGAGATCGGCCATCCCCAGCTTTTCCGCACTCCGGCCGATCGCACATTCTACAGGCGAATGATGTCCGGAGCGCTCGGAATCACTCCTTGGGCTACGGGGGTGTTCACCCTCAAAGAGGAGACCACGATGGTGGTCGCCCATTTCGGGGAACCGCAGATCCTTCCCCTTGGAGGCTACGATTCCCTGGCAACCAAGGGAAATATCTCATCGCTGGTTCCATCAGAACTCGGGTTCATCGACGAGGAGATGGAGGTCGATCTGTTCGATTACAAATACTGCGAGAACCAGCTCCTGTATTTCAAGCGAGATGAAGGGGCTGTTTTCCGAATCAGGCGCGACCTTGTCGTGCGCCTTCCGCTAACTCCTTTTTTCGAGCACGAGCGCCACCTTGGAATGCTGTTCGCCTGGTGCCTTGTCTTGTCGGAGCGGGTGATTGAGACCTTCATGAAAGATGCGGTTCGCATATATTTTGAATTCCTCGGCTTTCAGCCAACCGCATTCGCCCCGGCATGCGCCTTTTTCCGTTTTTTCCTTCAAGAGAAGGGCTTGACGAGACGCATTTTTCTTTCGAGCCCGGATGAACTTCCGGCCGATTTCCAGTCATCGCGCGTCCAAGCCTGGGTCCTTGGCCCGGTGCCGATCAACGACCTCAAGTTCGTCCCCCTTGAGTTTCCCCAGACGGACGAGTTCGCCGCGGCGGAACCTGAAGACCAGGAACGCCGCCTCGGAGCACAGGTCGTGCTGGCCCTGAAAAGGATGATCGGTGATGCGGATAGCTGATATCGTACGCTGCACCGAGGTGGAAGGCCCCGGCAAACGCACCGCCGTCTGGTTTCAGGGCTGCTCGATCCGATG
>MNYA01000125.1 GCA_001872985.1 bacterium CG2_30_54_10
TCAGCGCTAGCTCAGCGCCAGCTCAGCGCCAGCTCAGCGCCAGCTCAGCGCTAGCTCAGCGCCAGCTCAGCGCCAGGTTCCACCGAAACCGCCGATCCGATGGGTCGGCGGTTTTTTTTTCTTGTCAAACAAGGAGGCACGCTCCCCCTCTCGGCATGCGAAGTGAATTCGCGTGCCTCACTTCCCGCGGTCGTAGGCTTTGCGCCCTTCGGTCCACTTCCACGGTTGTCCCGGGTAATTGAGATGATACGGCGGATTTTACTTTCGTGAAAATTGGGTCTGCCTGTGCTATCATGCGGCAATCAAGGGAAGGTAGGAAAAATTCATGAGCCTGATTGGAATTCCAGTGATGATCCTCATCTGCTACGCCCTTTCAAGCAATCGAAAGGCGATCAACTGGCGCTTGGTCGCCATCGGCATTGCACTTCAGGGGTTATTCGCCGCGTTGATCCTCCGCACGGGTCCGGGAAAAGCGTTCTTCGAAATGATGAATAACGTAATAGTTACCATTCTCGATTTCACCAGGGAAGGCGCTCGGTTCGTTTTCGGAAACCTCGCCGACGCGGGGGCTGAAAAAGGCATAGGGTTCTGTTTCGCCACACAGGTTCTTCCGACCATCATCTTTTTCTCTTCACTGATGACCATCCTTTATTACCTCGGAATCATGCAGAGAATCATTTCCGTTATCGCCAGGGTGATGCAGAAGACGATGAAGACCTCCGGAGCCGAGTCCCTCAGCGCGGCGGCGAACATATTCGTCGGTCAAACCGAAGCCCCGCTGGTCATCAAACCTTACGTCGCCCGGATGACCATTTCCGAACTGAACTGCGTCATGGTTGGAGGGATGGCGACCATCGCAGGCGGCGTCATGGCGGCTTATGTCGGGATGATGCAGAAGAATTTCCCGGATATCGCGGGCCATTTGATGGCCGCTTCCGTCATGTCCGCTCCCGCCGCATTGGTTTTCGCGAAGATAATGGTACCCGAGACCGAAGTTGCTGAAACCGCCGGTTCGTGCGAGCTCAAAGTCGAGCAGATAGACCAGAACGTTATTGACGCGGCAGCCCGGGGAGCCTCAGAGGGAATGGGCCTCGCTATCAACGTTGCCGCGATGCTGA
Source organism: bacterium CG2_30_54_10 (assembly GCA_001872985.1). Lineage (GTDB taxonomy): Bacteria > Muiribacteriota > Ozemobacteria > Ozemobacterales > Ozemobacteraceae > CG2-30-54-10. The sequence goes on from MNYA01000125.1 coordinate 1,119, forward strand.
TCGCTTTCATCGCGCTGATTGCCCTCGGGAATTCCGCATGGCAACTTGTTTGCAAAGGAATCACCGGCGCATCAGGGCTCGATCTTTCCGCGATCAACTCACTGGAAAAGTTGATGGGGTGGGTGAATGCCCCGATTGCATGGTTGATGGGGGTCGCGAAACAAGATTTGCTGGTCGCCGGACAGCTCCTTGGCGAAAAGACGGTTCTCAACGAATTCGTGGCCTATGCCCATCTCGGCGATATCACCAACGGAACATTCATCCGCGACGGGGTGCCGGTGGTTCTCCAGAGACGAACTTGGATCATTCTCACCTATGCCTGCTGCGGTTTTGCAAATTTCGGGTCGATCGGAATTCAACTTGGCGGCATCGGCGGCCTGGCGCCAAACCGCCGCGGAGATCTTGCCAAACTTGGAATCAAAGCGCTGGTCGCGGCAACCTTCGCCAGTTACCAAACGGCGAACATCGCCGGGCTTCTTGTCGAATAGGTAGACACGAGGAAAAAATGATGGAAATTGCGCAGATCCTTGCAAACATCGTCAAATTTACCCCGGCGTTTCCCCGGGAGGCTGTTCTTGCAGCGCGTGAGAGAAAGGACGAGATTGTCCCCGAGCTATTGAAGATTCTCGAACAGACCGCCTCGAACATTGATGAGATCATTGAGGACAATGATTACATGGGCCATATTTTCGCGAGCTTCCTTCTTGCCGAGTTTCGCGAAGCGAGGGCTCTCCCCCGTTTGATCAAGCTGCTTCGTCTTCCCGAGGATAAGGTCGACCACTTGTGGAGCGATCTGCTGCACTTGGTCGTACCTCGCCTCCTGGCATCCACGTGGGGAGAAAAAATTCTTCCGCTAGAAGAGCTGGCGGAGGATTTCACCTCATCGAGCCGCTCTCGCAGGCAGGCGCTTATGGCACTGGAGATTCTCTATCTCAATGGTGAATTGTCAAGGGAAGTGCTGGTAAAGTATCTTCAGCACCTTCTGGAATTGGCGCGTACCGACTCCAGATTCCAGGACCCCTTTTTCATCGCTGAGATTGCCTGTATCGCAAATGAGATCTATCCCGAGGAGCTGATGCTCGACCTGGCGCCGCATTTCAAAGGCGATCTGATCGAAGCATATCACATTTCCCGCGCCGAACTTCGGGCAACGCTGGACCGACCGATTGAGGAAGTCCTCGAAGAAGCGAGGGAGAATGAAACCAACCGGCTTCCATTCGACGCAATTGTGGAAATGGAAAGCTGGCCTTGCTATTCCGATTCTCAGCACGGCGGAAGAAGGCAGCCCACCGAGCAGGAAGCCGCCGAGCGGGATAAATTCATAAGCGGGTTTTACGGAGGCAATGAAGCCGATGACAACGGCTCCCAATCCGAATTCGGCGAAAACTACGACCACGAAGATGACCGAGGCCCCGAGCCTCCGCACGACGAAGACTCCAAGCGCAAAGCTGGCGAAGGCCAACCTCAACGTCCCCAGGGGCGAGCCAAAGCCCCCGATGGGCCCGGCCGCAATGATCCCTGCCCATGCGGCAGCGGGAAAAAATTCAAAAAATGTTGCGGAAACCGGGAAAGTCTCCACTGATTGAAAGCTGGATGGGCGGCGATCCGCGGAGGAACTCGATCGAAAAGATTGCGCATCTACTCAATAATTCGGGGAAACTCAATGATTCCTGGCGCAAAAGATTTCCCCCTTCGGCCGAAATGACAGCATCATTTGTCATTCCGAACGAATGTGAGGAATCTCGCTTTATGTTGAGAATCAGCTAATGCCCCTTGAAGGATGTAAAGGTTGTTACTAACTCAGGCTGTGTTTGGACGCCCGAAAAGTGGGGGAGGCTTGAGAGCCTCCCCAGCAGCGGCTTCCAGCCGCTGCCACTTTAAGCAGCCACCGGCCCAAGGTCGCACCCGTCAGACTTTGCCCATGCCGTGGTGGCGGACATCCAAACCCTTCTTCATGAAAATTGCGACCTCGGCAAGATTGCAGGCCATGTCGGCCACATGCTCCAATGCGCGGGCAACGGCGAGAAAATTCAGATTGATATCAACCTCATCCGGCCCCTTCTTCATCTCCTTGCGAAGGGACTGGAAAAGGTTCTCGAAAACCTCATCGATTGTGTCGTCCCCCATGAAAATCGCCTCCGCCATTTCTTCCTGCAGGCTGTCGATGACCAGACAACCGTCCCGAAATAAGCTCCGGACCATCACTTGCAATTCAAGAACCGTGGCGGGATATTCCGGGCACCCTTGCTTCTTCAGCTCGACGATTCTGCGGCACAGCGTGCACAACTGATCCCCGGCCCTCTCGAAATCGGAGGAGATCTTGATCGCTCCGATCAACAGCCGCAGATCGGATGCGGTAGGCTGATACAGCGCCATGATCTTCCATGCCAGATCGTCGATCTTGATTTGATAGCGGTTTACATCTATCTCCAGATCGAAGACCCGGTCAAAATCGTCGCCCGTCAGTTCGGCCAACGGTTTTATGCAGAGGTCAAGCATTCCGCGAACGGCCGTGGAAATATCGGCGATCATGCCGCGCAGCTCCAGAATTTCCTCATCCATGTGTCGCTTGATGATCATTTGTTTCTCCTTGGGCGGCGCTCAGCCGAATTTCCCGGTGATGTAGTCTTCGGTGCGCTGTTCGCACGGATTCCGGAAAATTTTTTTGGTGCTGTCGAACTCAATCAGTTCCCCGAGCAGCATGAAGCCGGTCATTTCGGAGATACGTGCGGCCTGATGCATTGAATGTGTAACGATCACGATGGTGTAATTTTCCTTGAGGCGGAAGATCAGTTCCTCGATCTTCTCAGTTGCGATTGGATCGAGCGATGAACAGGGCTCATCCATGAGAATAATCTTGGGTTTGATGGCGATGGCTCTCGCTATGCACAGGCGTTGCTGAAAGTCGGGCGACAAACCCACCGCATTTTCATCGAGTCTGTCTGCGAGATCCTTCCACAGATCCACCGCGCGAAGGCTTTCTTCGACCGCCTGCCACAGAACCTCACGATCCCGCACCCCGGCGATCCGGAATCCGAAAACGAGGTTTTCATAGACTGAGTCTGGAAAAGGATTCGGGTGTTGGAACACCATTCCAACTTTGCGTCGAAGATCGTTGACATCGTAACCTGGATCGAAGATGTCCCGGCCCAGAACCTTCAACAGTCCTGTTGCCCGGGTCTCCGGCACCAGATCGCTCATCCGGTTGAGAACCCGCAAAAGCGTCGATTTCCCGCACCCCGACGGGCCGATCAGCGCGGTTACCCGGTTCGCCCCGATGTCCAGGTTGATCTCCTTGAGAGCCTGGAATGTTCCGTAATAAAAATTCAGGCTCTTGGCCTCTACCACGCCTGCGTTCATCCGAATCTCCCGGAAATATAATCGTCGGTTTTCTTGTCGCGGGGAGAGGTGAAAAATTCCTTCGTCGGCCCGACTTCGACCAGTTTGGACATCAGAAAAAATGCCGTTCGATCGGCCAGTCTGGAAGCCTGTTTCGTATTGTTGGTGACGAGAACGCAGGTAGTCCGGGCTTTCATTGAAACCAGAGCCTCCTCGATTCTTGCCGTGGAGATCGGGTCTAGCGCTGAACAGGGTTCGTCAAGCAGAAGAAGGCGCGGGTGCAGAGCCAGGGTGCGGGCCAGGGAAAGACGCTGCTTTTGTCCGCCTGACAATCGGTTGGCGTTCATCGAAAGGCGGTCTTTGACCTCATCCCACAGGTTCGACGCCCGTAGTGTCTCCTCGATGATGGCGCCAAGATCGTCTTTGGAGGTGATTCCCGCTAATCGGGGGCCGAATGTGATATTTTCGGCGATCGACATATCCAGCGCCAAAGGCTTGTCGAAACAGAACCCGACCTCGCGCCGCAGCCGGAACGGATCGTAATCGGACGCGTAGATGTCCCGCCCTTCGAAGAGGATCCTCCCGGAAAGGGCACCGGTCGCGGTGACTTCCTGAAGGCGATTGATCAATCTCAAGAACGTCGACTTTCCCGATTGGCTCGGGCCAATGATCGCAAAAATGGTTCCACGCTCTACATCGAGGTTGATGTTGTCGAGAACCGGCCCGTTTGGAACCTTCCCCGGCCGGTCATAGGCGTAGGAAAGCCCTTCCGCCTTTAGAATTATCTCCTTCATCGCGGCTTCCGTCATCGCGAATACCGGCGTCCAAAGAGGATCGTCGCTCCCAGATTGACCAAAAGAATCATGAAGACCAGGGCAAGCGCGGTCGTGTTAGCCATATCCATGCTGATACCCTCGCGAGCGAGGATGTAGAAATGAACGGCCATGGATCTGGCGGAATCGAAAAGCGAGCTGGGCATCTCCATGGAAATCCCGGTCGTGAAAATGACGCAAGCCGTCTCACCCATGACCCGACCAAGCGCCAGGATAATCCCAGTGATTATTCCGCTGCGGGACTGGGGAAGCACGATATGCCAGATGACCTGTGATTTAGTGGCCCCCAATGAAAAACCCACCTGCCGAATGCTTGCAGGAACGGCTTTGATCGCCTCTTCAGATGTACGGATAATCGTGGGCAGTACCATGCAAGCGAGAGTCAGGGCGCCCGACAAGATCGACCACCCCATTCCAAGGGTCACCACAAAAAGGATGAAACCAAACAGGCCGAAGATGATCGAGGGAATTCCGGCCAGGCACTCCGCTCCGAAACGGATCAGCATGGTGACCCAGCTTTCCTTGGTGTACTCGGTCAAATAAACCGCGGTTCCAACTCCGAGGGGGACGGCAATGGCGAGCGCCACTGCAGCCAGCAGAAGAGTCGAAACGAGAATGGGAAAAACCCCGCCTTCCCGGCCGAGGTCAATGGGGCTATCAAGAAAAAAACCGATCGACAGCCGGCCGATCCCCTTCCAGGCCAGGTAAAAAAGGATCGCCGCGAGAATTCCGGCAACGGAATACGTCGTGGTCATACAAAGCCGTGTTCCGACGCGATTCCAAAAGGTGTTGCTACGCTGGAATTCTTGTTCCATTCTTCATTCCCTATTATCCTATTATCCTACTTCCCTACTTTCGTTTCATCAGAGCTGTCGCGAGGACGTTTAGCAAAAAGATCATCACGAACAGCACGACCCCGGTTGCGAAAAGGGCTTTCTGATGGTCGCCCGAAGCGTAGGCCATTTCGAGCGCGATATTGCTAGTCAGGGTCCGGCACGGATGAAGCGGTGAAGTCGGGATGACCACTGCATTGCCAGCTACCATGATCACCGCCATGGTCTCCCCCATGGCTCGCCCCATCCCAAGAACGATCGCTGTGATGATACCCGACCTGGCCGCCGGAACGATAACGCGCACAACCATCTGCCAGGGAGTTGCCCCCAGCGCCAGCGCTCCTTCCCGGTAGGCCTGCGGAACCGCCTGTAGTGAATCAAACGAGATGCTGATGATCGTCGGAAGGATCATGACCCCCAGAACCGTGGCCGCGCTCAGGACTGAAAAGCCTGTCCCTCCAAAGGTTTCGCGAATGAACGGAACCAGGATCACGACCCCCAAAAAGCCGAAGACCACCGAAGGGATCGCCGCAAGCAACTCGATGAGTGGCTTCATCACTGATTTGGTGGATTGGGTCGCGAATTCTGAAAGGTGAATCGCGGTCAGCAGTGAAAGCGGAACTCCTATCAAAAGGGCGCCGAATGTCACTTCCAGGGTGCCGACAATCATGGCCAGGATCCCGAACTCGCCCTGGGTTGGGCTCCAGGCCGTTCCGATCAGGAACTCGCGCAGCCCGACCTTGTAAATTAGCGGGATTCCGGCCTTGAAAACGAAAATGATGATCAGCCCAAGAATGAAAACCGCCGAAAAGGCCGTAAGCGAAAGGATCTGCTGAATAATCTTCTCTCGGCGGCTGAGATCTTTCGCCGTGGCGGGCGCCCCGGGCATGGGGGGGTGGGTTTCCAAAACCGTTGCCGCGTCCGGTTTTCGATCATCGCGGGACACTGACCAGGCCCTCCTGCTTCATGATCTGCGATGCCTCTGAACCCACGGCAAAATCGAGGATTTCCCGGCCCAAACCTTTCGGATCCTTTTTGGAAATGATTATGAATGGTCGAACCAGCTTGTATTTCCCTGATTTGACCGCATCGAAGCAGGGGGAAACCCCCTCAATCGCGAGGGCTTTCACGCTAGGGTCGACGGCTCCCATGGAAATGAAGCCGATGGCATCACGATCTCCGCTGACCACTACCCGCAAGCCCCCTGAGGAATCCTGGACGAGGCTATAGGGGTCGGGGCGCTTATGTTCCGAACCGACTTTCAAAACCATCTCGTCGAAGGCGCCTCTTGTTCCAGAGCCTTCTTCGCGGACGATCAGATGCACCTCTCGGTTGTCTCCGCCAACCTTTTTCCAGGAACGCAGTTTTCCGGTGAAAAGTTCGCGAAGCTGCTCGATGCTTAGGGCTGAAACAGGGTTGTGGGGATGGACGATTATCGCGATTGCATCCATGGCAAGCGGGAACCGCTTCAAACCGCTTTCGTCGGCACTGTCAAGTTTAAGGTTCCGGGAAACCATCCCCAACTGTGCTGCTCCGGTCACGGTCGCCATCACTCCAGCGCTGCTCCCTCCGCCTTCGACTGTGATCCTTACCCCGGGATTGCGTTTGTGAAAAGCCTCAACGATTTTTTCCATCACGGGTTGAACCGAGGTCGAACCTGCAATTACAAGCGAATGCGCCGCCCCGCCGCAACCAGCTATTAAGGAGAAAATGCCGAGCGAGGCAAGAAGGCCGAGCGAGCGCAGGCAAGCAACCAGGCTAATTTGGAAAAGAGGCCGGCGAGGGCTAAACTGCTCTGTGGAGATGGTAAGGCGCACGCGAATGTCTTCCTTCTCTCGCTTCCAATGCATGCCAGGACGGTAGCAGAATCCGGGGAATTTTGCAACGACAAGGCCACGAAGCGGCTGTCTGAAGCAACTTCAGCCGCAGATGAACGCAGATTAAACTGAAAGAAAGATGAAAAAAGATTTTTTGCCGCAGATGAACGCAGATGTGGAGGGAAACGAAAAAAAAATGGCTATGTT
>MNYA01000276.1 GCA_001872985.1 bacterium CG2_30_54_10
AGGTCGGGACTCGGCATCCACCCGACCGAAATCGAGACGAGACTCTTCAGGGCTCCGAGCAATTCCTGAAATCGTGTGTGATACATCACTTCGCAGACGCAGTAAGCTTCGTTGCGATCGATCGTCAAAACACGTTGTTCGCCAGAAATATCCCAGAATGCACGCCAGGCTTCACGACTGCGATCTAGGTGCTCGCGATCGGATTGCTGCACGGCGGTTCGCGCTCAGATTCCGCCGTCCAGGAAGATTCCCTGGGCATTGATGTACGAAGACCGATCGCTCGCAAGGAATGCGACCAGATCCGCTGCTTCCTCGGGTGTTCCGACGCGGCCAAGAGTACAATATTTTTTGTATTCTTCCTTCTGCTTGTCGGGGACATTGAGACCGACCCCGCCGCTCAACATGCCCGGAATCACGGCATTCACGCGGATGTTGTAGCGGGCCACCTCGCGGGCCAATGAAAGGGTGAAACCCATGATGGCGCTCTTGGCGGTGGCATAATGGACGGGAACCTCGAGAATCCGCATTCCGGCTAGCGAACCGAGGTTGATCACGTTTCCCTTCTTGCGTCTGATCATGCCGCGAAGGAATGCTTTCGTGACGAGGAAAGTTCCCTTGACATTAACGTCCATGACCATGTCCCAGTCTTCTTCTTCGATGAGGGCAAACGGCATAACCTGTGTGACTCCGGCATTGTTGACCAGGATATCGACCGGCCCCAATTCCTTTTCTATGCGCTCATCGAGCGAAAGAACAGCCTTTCCGTCCAGCACGTCGAGGGGATAGGCGCGAACGATCGGGACGCTCTTGCCGCCATTCAGTTCGGCCGCCAGAGAAAGCCCCTTTTCGCCGTTTCCGTTGTAAGAGAATGCAACCATGGCGCCTTCGCTGACGAAGCAACGAACAATCGCGGCGCCAATCGCTCCGCTTCCGCCGGTAACGAAAGCCGTCTTGCCCGATAGAAACATGGAGGCCATCCTTTCTGGGGCGGGGCTTGGAGAGTCCGGCCGATCGCCCCACCGTCTTACTGATGATACCGCTGTTGAATCTTTTCCTCAACCGCATTCGGGAAGTGGCCGAAGGGTTGCCCTGCCATTGCATGTGTGCTATCGTAATGCCCCGTAATAACAGATATGCGAGGGAAACTCATGGACTTGAAGGGGCGTCCCGTTGCCATCCTGGGAGAGGTCAAAAGCGGCTTGTCCGCGGCAAGGGGTTTGGCGGAACCCGGCGCTGAAGTTTTCAGTTTGGGAAAAAGCTGAGAACTCTCTTAAAACCCTTTATTCAACGGTTTTGTGTGCTTTGTGATGGCACCGCCAAAACCATCCCGGAATGGATTGTCGTGCCATTGTGTGTGTGCTATCATGGTGCCCCGTAATTACAGAATGTGAGGCAAACTCATGGACTTGAAGGGACGCCCCGTTACCATCCTGGGAGCGGCCAAAAGCGGCTTGGCGGCGGCCAGGGGGTTGGCGAAATTCGGCGCTGATGTTTTCATTTCGGACCTCCAGAACGAGACAAAACTTGCCGGAATTTTGAAGGCCAACGGCATCGGCGCAGGAACGGAATTCGAAGGCGGAGGGCACACCGATCGTGTCTTAAAAGCTGATTTCATTGTCCTTAGCCCCGGAGTTCCATCGAACATTCCTATCCTCATCAAAGCCCAGGAAAAAGGCATTCCCGTTTATTCTGAGATCGAGATCGCCTATCGGCTTTCACGTGGCCGACGCCTGGTTGTAACCGGAAGCAACGGCAAGACGACCACAACCACCCTGCTTTCCAAATTCTGCGAGGCTGCGTTTCCGAAGGTTTTTCTGGGAGGAAACATCGGGATTCCCATTATGGAGTTCGCCTCGGAAACCAAAGATGGCGACATCCAGGTACTCGAGGTAAGCAGTTTCCAACTCGAAACGATTTCGAATTTCACCCCCGATATCGCGATCATCACCAACTTTTTCGAGAACCACCTCGACCGGTATCCGGACTATGCATCTTACTGCACCGCAAAAGAACGGATCGCGATGAACATGGGCCCATCAAATTGGCTGGTGTTGAATGCAGATCAACAGGCAATGGAGCCGATCGCCAAAAGCGCTCGGGCCCGGATAGCTTGGTTCGGCTGGCAACTTCGGGGTCGTTTTCCCGGAGTTTCTCTGGTAGACGGAGTTTTCTCCTGGTTTGACCCGAACGGGAAAAAGACAGACCTATTTTCAGATTCCTCGGTACGATTGATCGGGCGTCATAATCGCGAGAACATCATGGCCGCTGCCACCGCAGCCATTCTGGCCGGAGTTCCAACGACAGCCCTTGAAAAAATGGTTCAAAACTTCAATGGGGTGGAACATCGCCTTGAATGGGTTCGGGAACATGATAAAGTCAGCTTTATCAACGATTCAAAAGGCACCAATTGCGCCGCATCGATAATCGCCATGGCCGCCTGTTCGCCTCCGATGATTCTCATTGCAGGCGGGCGCGACAAGGGCACCGATCTTTCCGGCTGGGTCGCCTCGGTTCGCTCACGAACGAAGGGCGTGGTTCTTTACGGAGAAGCTAAAGAACGCTTCCGATCGGCGCTTGAAGGCCTTTCTCCACTCAGGATCGCTTCGAGTTTCGCGGAAGCTGTCGACATGGCCTTCGATTGGGCGGAGCCGGGGGACACGGTATTGCTTTCGCCCGCATGCAGCAGTTACGACCTTTTTCCCAACTTCGAGGTTCGCGGCGCCACCTTCAAGGAGTTGGTCGCCAACCTTCCTTCCAAGGGTTAATCGAGAAGATGAAACCCCAGCATTTCGACCACTTGTTGTTCCTTCTGGTGATTGCCCTCATGGGAATCGGCCTGATCATGGTTTACTCAGCAAGTTCGATCACTTCGTTGACGGAGATGGCCGACAGTTCCTTTTATTTCAAGCGTCAACTGCTATGGGTCTGTCTGGGCCTGCTTGCCCTGCTTGGGTTCGCGAACCTCGATTACCGGAAGCTGGAGTATCTTGCCATTCCGCTGTTGGTGCTTTCCTTCGCCGCCCTCGTGGTGGTTTTGATTCCCGGAGTCGCACGCGAGATCGGAGGCGCCAAACGCTGGATAAGGTTTGGCGCATTCGGATTTCAACCCTCGGAACTGGCCAAACTTGCGGTTGTCATCTATCTTTCGCACTCGATTTCCACCCGCCAGGAGCAGATCCAGAATCTGGTTCGCGGCGTTCTCCCGGACATGCTCCTGATGGGGGTCATCTTCGTTCTCATCCTCAAGGAACCGAATCTCTCAACTGCCGCGATTCTCGCTTCCGTTTATTTCATCCTTTTGTTTCTCGGAAATGGTTCCCTGCTTCACCTTGGATTGATGGGTATTTCAGGAATTACCCTCGTGGTCTCCCTGGTTTTTCAGGAAGGATACCGCATGCGCCGATTTCTCGCCTTCATGGACCCTTGGGGGTCGGCCAGAACCTCGGGCTACCACATCATCCAGTCGATGATTGCGATCGGATCGGGTGGAATCTGGGGCCTGGGCCTGGGGCAAAGCCGTCAAAAGTTCCACATCCTGCCTGAGCGCCACACCGATTTCATTTTTGCGATCATTTGCGAGGAGATAGGCCTCATCGGCGGAATCGCAGTCATTGTCCTGTTCCTTTTGCTTATCTGGAGGGGCTTCTACATTGCCAACCGGGCCCCGGATACATTTGGTTTTCTACTCGGCTCAGGAATTACCAGCATCATTGCCTGCCAGGTGCTGATCAACCTCGGGGTTGTTCTGAGCCTGATGCCGACAACCGGGATTACCCTTCCGTTCGTCAGCTATGGAGGTTCCAGCCTCATCTTCCTGGCGGCTTCGGTCGGAATTTTGCTGAGCATCTCGCGCTTCGGCGGGGGCAAGAATGCTTTTCAGGATTCCCGTCGAAAGCCTTTCTCAAGCCGTTTTTCGAACTTCTCGAAAAAACTTTTCGCCCGTCAGAACTCATGAAGCGGGTTCTGTTCGCGGGCGGAGGGACAGGCGGGCACATTTATCCCGCCCTGGCGATTCGCGAAACATTGATTGAAAAGCTGGGAAATAATCTCGTAACAGCCTATGCCGGCCAGCTCGACGGCATGGAAGCAGGCATCGTCGGGCGAATCGACGGGCTTCCGTTCTTGCCGATCCGCGCACAGGGAATGCCGAGAACCCTTTCCATGAAATGGCTTTCCTTTCCGTTCCGCAATATTCTTGGGTTCTGGGATGCGATGGGGCAAATCAAGGCCTTTTCGCCAGACCTGGTGATCGCGACCGGCGGCTATGTGGCATTTCCCACTCTCATGGCCGCTCGCTGGAGGGGATGCCCCTTCGTCATCCACGAGCAGAATGCGGCAATCGGGGTGACCAATCGATTGTTCACGGGAAGCGCGGCAAAAATACTGCTTACATACGGGGAGGCATTTCAGAAACCCGACTCCCGGGTAGTGGTAACCGGAAATCCAGTCCGAAAGGCATTTCTCTCTCCTTCGGCAGCATCAGGGCGGTTCAACAAGAAGGATGGGGAATCCTGGATTCTCGTGGTCGGCGGTTCACGCGGTGCCCGAAGCTTAAACGAGTCGGTCATCGATCTTGGAAAGTCCTGGTTACCGTCACATCCGAAAATGAATGTTCTTCACGTGGCCGGCGAGCGGGACTACGCGATGGTCAAGGAACGGGTCGGCGAAAACCCACGCCATCAGGTCGTGCCCTACCTTCACGATATCCGCGAGGCCTTCGACCTTGCCGACCTGCTTGTCTCCAGGGCTGGAGCGACTATCCTGGCCGAAATCGCGGTTTGCGGAAAACCGGCAATTCTGGTTCCCTTCCCACATGCAACCGACAACCACCAGGAAAAAAATGCGAAAACGCTTGCTGCTCGTGGAGCCGCCATGCTTCTTCTTGATTCAGACCTCAACAAAAAATCGCTTGCAGTCTGCATTGAAGGGATCCTGGCCCCCGAAACGCTGAAAAAAATGGGCGAAGCAATGCGTGGTTCCCGGCCTCCAAATGTCGAAGAAAGCATCTGGACCGCCCTTCAACCCCTGCTTGCTTAATTTTCAGAACCGTTCCCCCACCGGAAGAAGAAACGTAACTTCTCAATAAATGGAGGCACGCGCCCCCCTTTATTGAGAAGTTACGAATATATTGTCATCTCGAACGAATGTGAGGGATCCGATTGATTCCGGATTCCTCATTCTGTCGAAATGACAAAAATGTATCATCTCAATAAGTCGGGGGAAGAGTGAAGGCAGACCGGAGGGCGCAAAGCGCCCGACCGCGGGGGATGAGGCTCGCGAATTCACTTCGCGAGGCGAAGGGGGGCGCGTGCCCCCCCTTTATTGAGAAGTTACGAAAAAACTGTAAGCGCCCCTTTACCTTTTTTTACAGTGCCTTATTGAAATTTGGAAGATTGCCTGCATCCTTTTTTCCGGATTTCTGCTATAAAGAATCTGCTATAAAGAACCTTGATGAGTTTCAATCGCGCTGTGAGTAGCAAAAGAAAGCAGGCAGAACCGCCTTTAACGGCAATTTGACGAGCTCTCGTAGCTCTGGTAGATTTTCTCGCATGAAACACCGCATTTCCAATTCCCTCACGCTGATTCTCTTGTTAGCCCTATTATTGGCCTGCTTGCCTGAAAAATGTGCTGCACAGCCTGCTTCCGGGCCATGGACGCTTGAAGACTGTCTGCTATATGGCCTTTCCAACCATCCCAGCCTCAGGCAGGCTGACGGCTCGATCGAATCCGCAAGGGCGGGCTTAGGCGTGACGCGGGCAGGGATCGGAACTCAGCTTTCCGCTCAGGGCTCATTCAACAGGCAAGGCCAGGATTACTCGAAAGCAGCCAGATCCCGCATCGGCGGCGCAGGGGATTATCTGACCGACAGCACTTCCGAATCGCTCACCGCCCGAAAGGTGATCACCGATTTCGGACAGACAGCGGCCAGGCTCCGAGCATTGTCAAAAGACCTTCAGGCAGCCTCTACCGATAAACTCTGGACGGAGATTCAGCTCGCCGCCCAGATCAAATCAGCTTTGTTGACAGCGCTGAAGAGCCGGTCCCTGCTTGCAGTTCAGCAGGAAAACCTTCAGGCGTTCAAGGCCCATCTCGAGCAGGTGAAAGGCTTTGTGGAAGTCGGAAGCCGTCCGCCGTACGATGTTACGAAGGCTGAAGTCGATGTCGCCAATGCCAACGTGTCATTAATCGGCTCCGAAAGTAATCTCCGGAATGCCTTATCCCAGCTTCGCAAAGTCGTCGGGTTCAACGGGGAAATGGCCGTCGGGAAGCCCTCGACCGCCTCCTTGCCCGATGCCCTCCCACTTGATGTCGGTTCACTGATGGACGAAGCACAAGGTCGCCCCGACCTTCAGTCGGCCCGGATCCAGATCGAAGCCTCCCGAGCCCGCGTGGAATCCGCCCGAAATGGCCGGAAGCCTACCTTGTCCTCCAGCGCGAATTACTCCTGGAACGGCACTACCACGCCTCTTGACCGTGGCTGGGCATTCGGACTCTCTCTTAACGCCCCGATTTTCGACGGAAAGGCCACCGATTTTTCGGTGCGTCAGGCTAAAGGAAACGTGCAGGTTTCCGAAGCGCGACACGACCAGCTTATTCTTGCTCTCCGAAACGATATCGAGACGGCCGTGACAGGAATTATTGATTCCAGAAAGCGGTTTGAAGCGACCACGGTGCTGTTGCAACAGGCAAGCGAAACCCTGAACCTGGCCGAAGGCCGCTATGAAGCAGGAGTCGGCTCCGCGATCGAACTTTCCGACGCCAGAAACAGTTATGCCGGCGCTCAGGGAAGCCATTATGCCGCCTATTTCGATACCCTGATTGCCCTGGCCAATCTTGACCGCGTGTTGGGCCGCTTCCCCCCCGAAATAAAAGGGTGGATTGCAGGAGGAACTGAATGATGAAAAAAGGCTGTTTCCTGATGATTCTTTTGCTCGTTGCCGGCGCCTCCTGGGGAGGTTATTACTGGTATCAACGAGCAAATAAGCCTCCCCAATGGGTTATCGAAAAAGCTGATGTCGGCGAGGTTCGCCAGACAGTTGCCGCAGCAGGTTCCCTTGATGCCCTTACTTCGGTCGTTATCGGAAGCCAAATCAGCGGAATTCTCGCATCAGTTTGCGTCGATTTCAACGATACCGTAAAAGCCAATCAACTGGTCGCACTCATCGATCCATCGACCTTCCAGGCCCAGGTCGACCAGGCGCTCGCAAACCTCGAAAATGCAAAAGCTGATGAGAGAAACGGTGACGCCCAGATCAGGAATCTCCATGCCGGCTTGGCCAATCTCGGCGCCGACGAAAAAGTCGCCGAATCCAATGTGAAAAAAGCCCAGGCTGCACTCACCGAAGCCACACGGAATTTCCGCCGGATAAAAGATCTCGGCGCCCGAAAACTTGTTGCCGCCGCTGAGCTCGATACTGCCGGAACCACGCTCGATTCACAATCCGCCGGGGCCGATGCAGCCAACGCCCAGCTCGGGGCTATCGCCTTCAAACGTCAGGCTCTGGAAGCTCAAATCGAAGCGGCCAAAGCCCAATTGGAGGGTTCCCAAGCCCGGATCCGCCAGATGGAAGCCCAGCTTTCCGTGGCCCGAATCAACCTCGGCCGAACGCGCATCATTTCCCCTATCGACGGGGTGGTTATCGACCGGAAAGTCGAAGTGGGCCAGACCGTTGCCGCCAGCCTCCAAGCCCCGACCCTCTACACGATCGTCAATGACCTTCGAAAAATGATGATCAATACCGCTGTCGATGAAGCTGACATCGGGGGGGTTCGCGAAGGTCAAGAAGTGACATTTACGGTCGATGCCTTTAAAGGCCGGACTTTCAAGGGAAAAGTCTTTCAGATCCGCCTTTCCCCCACCGCAGCCCAGAACGTGGTGACCTATCCCGTAATCGTCCACGTCGACAATGACGACATGGCGCTGAAACCGGGGATGACCGCTAATGTCGAGATCCTCGTCGATAAACGGGAAAACGTCGTCAGGGCTCCGACTCGCGCTCTTTTCTTCAAGCCAAATGCTTCCCTGCTTCCTGCGAACATCAGCATTCCACCCGCCGACCAGGGGACCAACACCGCCAACCTGTGGCTGGGCGGCCGAAGGGGTTTCCCAAAACCAATTCAGGTTAAGACCGGTCTGGCAAACAACCAGTTTACCGAGATCATTTCCGACCAGATCTCATCCGGAACCCAACTTGTCGTTGCCCAAAAGACTGACGACGGCTCAAAAGGTCGAAACGGGGCTTCTCC
>MNYA01000358.1 GCA_001872985.1 bacterium CG2_30_54_10
AACTGGGACGGGCGCTACATCCTGAAAACGAAGTAGGGTCTGAGGCGTGAGTAACAAATCGTGCTAAATGCACCTCAGGCCGACAAGCGGGAAACTGTCATTGCGAGGCGCTTTGCGCCGAAGCAATCTCGAAATGGGGGAGATTGCTTCGCTTCGCTCGCAATGACACCAGAATGCCAGGATATAGCGAATCTTGGTAGCCACGTGCTGCGGTGTCAGTTTTTTGGAAAGTGAGTAGTGGACTGAATGGCTGAGCGACTGAACGACTGAACCCCATCTCCCGGAAATTGCTTGCACTGGCCGTGGTTTCCGGGAGAGGTCGTTCAGGTTTCTAGAAGAGGTGCTTGACTCCGTCGCGCTCTCCGCAGAGTTCCTTGTAAGTTGCATCCAGCCGCTCGCGGCTGAATGCATCGATTTCGAGCCCCGTGACGATCTTGTAGTCGCCCTTTTCGCAAATGCAGGGGAAACCGAAAAACACGCCTTCGGGAATTCCATAGCCGCCGTCGCTGTAGACACCCATCGTAACCCACTCGCCATTGCTTCCGTTGACCCAGTTTCTCATGTGACCGATCGCGGCATTGGCGGCAGAGGCCGCGGATGACAACCCGCGTGCTTCGATGATCGCGGCCCCGCGCTTGGCAACGGTTGGGATGAACGTGTCCTTCACCCAAGCCTGGTCATTGATCGCCTTGGAAACACTTTCACCGTCGATTGTGGCAAAGCGGATATCTGGATACTGGGTGACTGAGTGATTTCCCCAGACAACCATTTTTTTGATTTTTCCGACCGGCTTTTTGAGCTTGGCGGCGACCTGCGCCAAGGAACGGTTGTGGTCAAGCCGGAGCATCGCGGAAAAGTTCCGGGGCTTCAGACTCGGAGCCGATTTCATGGCAATCAGTGCGTTGGTGTTGGCGGGATTTCCTACGACGAGAACCTTGACTTTCCGGCTGGCGACCTCGTTCAGAGCCTTCCCTTGAACGGAGAAGATCGCGCCGTTGGCTTCAAGAAGGTCTTTCCGCTCCATTCCCTTGGTTCTGGGCCGTGCTCCCACCAGAAGCGCGTAGTCAGCATCCTTGAACGCGACCTTTGGGTCATCCGTTCCAACCATCCCCGCGAGGGTGGGAGATGCACAGTCGTCAAGCTCCATCATAACGCCTTTGAGAGCATTCTGAGCTTGAGGAAGTTCAAGCATCTGGAGAATGACCGGCTGGTCTTTTCCAAACATCTCTCCAGCTGCGATCCGATAAACCAAACTGTAACCAATCTGACCGGCTGCTCCGGTAACCGTAACACGAACTGGGGCTGTCATACTTCTTCACCACTCCTTGTTAAAATATTTTTTGGGAACCTACTCAACGCTGTTAAAAACCTCGAAGTCGGACGTTTTCCTGATCTCATTTGCCAGACGCCCAGGATCACTCGACAGAAGGAGGGGGGCACGCACGCCCTCTCGCCGCCAGGTAGTAGCGAACCGATGACTGATGGAGTTGGCCATTGCGAGGAAGCAGCGCCGATGAAGCAATCCGGGTTCACCGGGATGGCTTCGCTTCGCTCGCGATGGCAGGTCTTCATCAGTTGAATCCACCACCATCAATGCACGAAGTGAATTTACGCAGACCTCCGCCTCGAGCCCAGCCACAAGTTCAGGCTCTGGCCCACTTTTTCTGGCCTTCGATATACTGGTCGCCGCCATAGCAATCGTTTATGACAATCAGGGGCATATCGACTACCTTCAGCCGGGTGATTGCTTCGGCGCCAAGTTCTTCAAATGCGATGGGATGATTCTCGACGACAGTTTTACACAGAAGCGCCGCCGCACCGCCGGTCGCACCGAAGTACACTCCGGTGAACTCTTTCAGAGCGTCGATCACTTCCTTGTTTTGCACACCCTTCCCGATCATTCCTTTCAGACCAAGTTTCATAAGGGTTCTCACGAATGAATCCATTCGATAACTTGTGGTGGGACCTGCGGCGCCGATGGGATTGCCCGGTTTTGCGGGAGAAGGCCCGACGTAGTAAATCACGCTTCCCTTCAGGTCAAAAGGAAGGGGTTTGCCGGCCGCGATCAGATCGACAAGCTTTTGATGAGCGTTGTCGCGTGCAGTATAAATGTAGCCGGAAAGAAGAACTTCATCGCCGATCTTCAGCTTTTTTATTGCCTCATCGGTCAAAGGGGCTTCGACCTTGTGTGTGCTCATGATTTTTCCTCCAGCTTAAAGCGTTACCGTCTTGCTTCTGGCCGCGTGGCATTGGATATTCACCGCGGCCGGGTAAGTGGCGATATGCCTTGGAAACTCTTCGATGAAAAGCTCGAGGGCAGTGATTCTTCCGCCAAGTCCGCTCGGGCCGATGCCCAGGTTGTTGACATCGGCAAGCCACTCGACCTCAAGCTTCGCAAGTTTCTCATTCGGATTTCTTTGCCCGATCTTGCGCAACAAAGACTTTTTCGCGATATAAGGAACGTAATCGAAGGTTCCGCCTATCCCGACACCGACGATGATCGGCGGGCACGGATTGGCGCTGGCGCTCTTGACCGTTTCAAGCACGAACTCGTGGATTCCCTTCAACCCCGCTGATGGCGGCATCATCTTGATCCGGCTCATGTTTTCGGCGCCGCCGCCTTTCGGAAGAACCGAGATTTTTACCTTGTCACCGGGAACAATCTCGGTGTGCAGAATTGCCGGTGTGTTGTCCTTGGTATTGACCGGGTCGGAAATCGGATTCCTGATGATCGATTTCCTCAGATAACCTTCGGTGTAAGCCTTTCTGACGCCTTCATCAACCGCTTCTTTGAGAGAGCCACCGACAAAATGCACGTCCTGGCCAATATCCATGTAAATGACCGTGAACCCGGTGTCCTGGCAGATTGGAATGGATTCCTTCCGGGCGATCTGCGCATTTTTGATCAACTGGCCGAAGATTGCTTTCCCAACCGGAGATTCTTCTTCCTTTTGCCCGCCCTGAAGAGCGTTCATCACATCATCGTTGAGTTCCATGCAGGCACGCAGACAAATGTCCTTTATCTTGCTGGTGACTTCACTTAATTCGATGGTTTTCATGCTTTTCCCCTTTAGACGTTGTCCTTGAATTCGAGCTTTTTCCCGAGGGCGAGAGCTTTTTTGTTGATCTCTTCGGTTCCGCGTGGGACACGGCTCAACAACGCCCGTTCGAGCGCCTCATAGCTCGCGATTTTTGTTAAGGAACTGATAACCCCAAGCGCAACAACATTCGCGGTGACTTTCAACCCAACTTCTTCAGCCGCAAGTTTTGTAATCGGAACGGGGTATACCCCTTTGGCGGGTTTGTACTGTACCAACGAAGAATCGACGACAACGAACGCGTCATCCTTGATCTCATGAATGTATTTGTCGTAAGCCGCCTGAGACATGGCCAGAAGAATGTCCGCCAGAATTGGCTTGGGATAATTGACCGGGTAATCCGCAATGATCAATTCGGTTTTGCAGGCGCCGCCTCGGGCTTCCGGGCCGTAGCTCTGGGTCTGGACGACGTATTTCCCGTCGAAAAGGGAAGCGCCTTCACCCAGAACCATTCCGGCCGTGATGATGCCCTGACCGCCCGAACCGCTGAATCGAATCTCATAAAGACTCTTCATTTTTCTTGCTCCGTTCGGCTTTTTCCACGAGTTCGGCATAGCCGGCGCAGTATTCCCTGAAGTTTTCGTTTGCGAAAACTCCTGTGACGATCTTGTCCTCAAGCTCGGCGGGCGAGAGTGTCGCAGCCTTCTGGGTCGTTACGGCCCTGTCCCGGAGTTTCTTCAGCATGTCGACCCCGCGGCCGGTATTGTTGAAAAAGCTGTACAGCGACGGGCAGGGCGTAACCGCCTCGATGACCGAAAAGCCCTTCTTTTCAATGCCTTCCTTGATGCATTTCTCGAGCTGGAAAAACTGAAACGCCGTGGCCCGGGCGACGTAGTTTGCGCCTGCCGCGGCCGCAAGCTTGCAGACATCGAAGGGACGATCGAGATTACCGTAGGGGGCGGTCGCGCCGTAGGCTCCGGTCGGCATCGTCGGTGAAGCCTGCCCGCCCGTCATACCGTAGATATTGTTGTTGATAACCACCACTGTTATGTCGATATTTCGCCGGCAGGCATGGATGAAATGGTTTCCGCCGATGGCGAGTGCGTCACCGTCTCCGCTGAACACGACGACCGTAAGCTTTGGATTGGCAAGTTTTATTCCGGTCGCGAATGGAAGCGCACGCCCGTGTATGCCGTGTAGGGAACTGAAATCGGTGTAAGCCGGAGCCCTTGAAGAGCAGCCGATTCCTGAGACGAAAACGACTTCGTCTTTGGACTTTCCGAGCGAGTGGATGGCCCGTACCATTGCATTGAGAACGATCCCATCGCCGCAACCCGGGCACCAGACATGCGGAAAGGATTTCTTGGGTCTGAGATAATCATGGATGATATTTTCCATCATTCTTTTCACCCCTTGCTTTCTAGGATATGGCTGAGAATCTCGTCGGGAGAAATGAACAACCCATCGTACTTGTTTATTCCCTTGATATTGCTCTTGCCCTGAGAAGCCCTCTGAACCTCGTTGATGATCTGCCCCATGTTGAGTTCGACCACGAAAATCTTCCCGATCTTCTTCGCAAGGTTGAGAACGGCTTTGTCAGGAAACGGCCAAATGGTCTGAAGCTGAAGAACCCCGATTTTCAGGCCTTCCTTTCGACCGATTTCCATTGCGCCGAGGCATGTTCGGACGGGGGTTCCAAATGAAACCAGAAGAATTTCGGCGTCATCCGTCTGGAACTGTTTGACCTTGACGATGTCGTCAAGGTTATTATTGATCTTGCGATGGATGCGGTCCATGGCTTTCACGACGTCATCCGGCTCCACAATTGGAAAGCCCATCTCGTCGTGTGTCAAGCCGGTAATGTGGAAGTGGTACTTCCCGCCGTAGGGCTCAAACGGAGGGACATCCCCGAAACGTGTATCGAACGACCGGTAATCGCTTGGTGGGACGGTTGCGCGTTTTCGTTCGACCAATTTTAGTTCGTTTTCCGCCGGAAGGGTGATCTTTTCACGCATGTGAGCGAGCGTTTCATCCATCAAAAGAATTACCGGAGTCCGGTATTTCTCGGCAAGGTTGAATGCATCGAAGGTGAGGTCGGCCGTCTCAACAACGGTGCTTGGAGAAAGGACGATGATCGGGTGATCGCCGTGGGTTCCCCATCTGGCCTGCATTACATCGCCTTGCGAAACCTGGGTGGGAAGCCCGGTGCTTGGACCCGCCCGCTGGACATTGACAATTACGCATGGAATTTCGTTCATGGCAGCATAACCGATGGCCTCTTGCTTGAGGGAGAAACCAGGCCCGCTTGTTGCGGTCATGGCTTTGAGCCCGGCCATTGAAGCGCCGCAAACAGCTGTCATTGCAGCGATTTCGTCTTCCATTTGAATGAACTTCCCGCCGTACATCGGGAGCTTCTCGGAAGATACCGAAGCCATCTCGGATGAGGGGGTGATTGGATAGCCGGCAAAGAACCTCATGCCGGCGAGGAGTGCCGCTTCAATACAAGCCTCATTGGCCTGCACGAAACCTACTTTACGCCCATCTTTATCTTTGAAAAGTTTGTAAAAAAGCATCTATCTGTCCTCGTAATCCTTTTTCTTCTCCGGGTTGGAGAATATCGCGAAGTCCGGACACAAAGAAATGCAGAGTTTGCACTCGACGCATTTATCCAGCGCCACGATTTCAGGATATCCATCCTTGCCGAGTTTGAAAACACCCTTTGGACAGAATTCCACGCAGATACCACATTTTTTGCACCAATTCTTCTTTACGAACAAAAACGTTTTGCTCTTTTCCATCGGTTCTCCAATCCCTGATGAAATTTTCGAAGTATTAAAGTAATTTCTTTATGAGGTCAGCGACTTCGCTGGGGATCTCAGCGACTTTGATGTGGGCATCTTCGAGAGCCTTGATCTTTGCCGCAGCAGTTCCTTTCCCTGATGAAATGATCGCGCCCGCATGGCCCATCCGCTTTTCGGCTGGGGCTGTTTTCCCTGCGATGAAGGAAACGACTGGTTTCTTGAACTCCTTGGCAATATACTCGGCCGCCTTCTCCTCCTCGCACCCGCCGATCTCCCCGATCATGACCACGCCGTCGGTGTCAGGGTCGTCTTTGAAGAGCTTCAAAATGTCGACGAAAGTGCTTCCCTGAACCGGGTCTCCGCCAATGCCTATGCAGGTCGATTGGCCGATTCCGGACTCGGACAAAGCCTGAACCACTTCGTAAGTAAGGGTCCCGCTGCGAGAGATCACGCCCACGTTGCCCTTTCTGTGGATATGGCCGGGCATGATTCCGAGTTTGCACTCTCCAACGGTGATCAGGCCGGGGCAATTGGGCCCGATGATCCGGACATCACGGTTCCGGGAATATTCTTTGATTTTCAGCATATCGAGCACCGGAAGTCCTTCGGTAATGATGACGATCAACTTGATCCCGGCGTAGAGCGAGTCCATGGCGGCATCGTAAGCGTAAGCCGCCGGAACGAAAATGATTGAGGTGTCGGGGGAATGCTTCTTTACAGCCTCTGTCAGCGAAGTGTAAGCGGGAACACCCTCAACCTTGTCCGTCTTAAAAGCAGGGTCGACCCCGGCAACGATGTTGGTTCCGTATTCGAGCATCCCGCGCATGTGGAACTGGCCTTCGATCCCGGCGGCGCCCTGAACGACGATTCTCGATTTCTTGTTTACAAGGATTGCCATTTTTTATCTCTCCTTACTTTCCGGCCTTCTTGGCGGCGGCAACGACTTCCTTCGCGGCGGTGGCCATGGTGGAAAAGGCGCTCATATCGGCCGCCTTTAGCATTTCGTAGGCTTTCTTGTCGTTCGTCCCAAGAAGCCTGATGACCACAGGCTTTGTGATGTGCAACGCTTTTTTGGCCGCGATGATTCCCTCCGCGACCAGGTCGCACCGGACGATTCCGCCGAAAATATTGATGAACACAGCCTTGACATTGGGATCTTTGAGGATGATACCAATGGCCGCAGTGACCTCCTGGGCCTTCGCTCCGCCGCCGATGTCGAGGAAGTTGGCCGGATCTCCACCGAAATATTTGATTACATCCATGGTTGCCATGGCAAGCCCCGCCCCATTAACCATGCAACCGATATTTCCGTTGAGCTTCACGTAGTTCAGATTTTTTTCACGTGCCTCGCGTTCGTAGGGGTCGTCTTCATCAGGAAGTTTGTACTCGGCGATATCCTTGTGCCGGAAAAGGGCGTTGTCGTCAAAAACCACTTTGGAGTCGCAGGCAAGACATTTTCCTTGCTTGGAAACGACGAGCGGGTTGATTTCAACGAGCGATGCTTCTTTTTCGATGAACAATTTGTAGAGGTTGCTCGCCATGCCGGCGATCTCCTTGAATGTTCCAGGGGGAAATCCTTTGAGATAGGGAATCATCTCACGCAGTTGGAAGCTTTGAAGGCCGGGAAAATACTCTAACTTTTGGAAAAGCAACTTTTCGGGCTCTTTCGCTGCGATTTCCTCGATGTCCATACCGCCGCAAGGGGAGAAGATCATCTTAAAGCATTTGTTGTCGCGGTCAAGAACGAAGCTCAGGTAAAGCTCCTTGTCGATATCAATGGGCTCCTCGATCAGAAGGCGGTTGACTGGAAAACCCTTGATTTTCATCGAAAAGATATCGTGGGCCTTTTCTTTCGCCTCTTTCGGATTTGAGGCGATCTTGATCCCGCCTGCTTTGCCGCGCCCGCCTACGAAAACTTGCGCTTTCAAAACTACTTTCGAGCCGGGAAGCTGCTTAAGCGCCTCGTCAACCTGGCTCTCGTTCGAGATTGTTACGCCCTTCGGGACGGGAAGGCCGAACTTCCTGAAAAGGTCTTTACCCTGAAATTCGAGAAGTTTCATCACGGAATCCTTTCAATGAATAATTTCATTGCCACAGCGGTTGGGAGGGAATTCCCAAACCGGCTTTTCTTTCATTGGTAACGGCGAATCGATGACTGATGGAGTTTGTCATTGCGAGGAGGCAGCGCCGACGAAGCAATCTGGTTCAGCGGGATTGCTTCGCTCCGCTCGCAATAACATGAACCTATCAGCCAGGATTCCACACCACCCTTTCCTTGAGCTTGAAAACTTTTTCTTTGAGGGAACTCTAAGGGGTATTGTCTTCGTTCAAGTCTGTCCAGGGCCATTACCGCAGCCAACATCCCTTTGAAAACCCGGGTGATCAAGCAGCCAAGTGATACTACAACACCCAAGTCAAGGTGTCAAGAATTAACTCCCAAAATTAGGGGG
>MNYA01000372.1 GCA_001872985.1 bacterium CG2_30_54_10
TGCGACGCGGCAAGATGCCGCGTCCACTATTTGAGGCCGAACCGAGAAATTTAGCGGACATTGTTAGTCGCGGTGCGGCTGTTCCCGTGGTGTCCCTCATCTATTTCCAATTACTAAGAAATTATTTCAACAGACTGCGGCGATCGAAATGCTTCTGCAGATTCGCATTGAAAGTGGCGGGAGTGGATCTGAAAAAGAAATAAAAACTCCGCCGAACAAGCAGTTCGAGCGGAGAAAATAAGCTTCATGTTTCCCGAGAATTATTGAATGAAAAAAATAGCGCCATGGGTCACCCGACGAGAAGTTGGAAAACCTCGACCTCATGGGTCTTTCCGCGTATTCGCCGGATCGACATCCGCCGCGCCCGGACCTCTTTTTTCGCGGCGTCAAGGGTTTTTCCCGAAACCAGTATCATGTTCCCGGAAAAAGTCTGAGCCAGACTTGCAAGCCTGGCGGCGAGATTGACCGTATCGCCGATGACGGTGCGATCCAATCGAACTCGGGGAGACCCGACGAATCCAAGCAAAGCCGTGCCGGTGTTGATTCCCATTTTTACCAAGTAACCTTTCAATGCCTTTCGTTCCCTGAATCTCGAGGCAACCTCGGCGGCGAATGATGTCGCTGCAAATGCGGCCGAACTCGAACCAGCGAAAGTTCTGTGATCGAACACGATCATGATTTTTTCGCCGAAAAGCTTGTCGATCTCTCCGTGAAAACGTGAAGCAGCGACGCTTACGATAGTCAAATGCTCCTCCAACAACGAGGCTAGTTCTTCCATGGATGCATTGCTTCTGGCTTCATTGAATCCGCCCAACGCGGAAAAAACCACGGTCGCCTCGATCTGACGGGTCTCCACGGACAATGCCTCAAGATCACCCATTCTGGCCGCCTGCCGCACCGAATCGGAAACGAAACGACCCAGGAGCTTGCCTTCCTGCAGGCTTCGGGTCATGGAGTTGAAAGCCTCCGCGACCGAACCGAACTCGTTTTTCTCAGGTATGTACAGGGTCGTCTCAAAATGTCCGTCCTTGACAGCGCGGACCGCCGTTGTAATCTGCCGCAAAGGAATCAAAAAGATTGCCGCGCCACCGAGAGCAAGGCAGATGGCCAATGTGACTCCGCATGCCATTGCAATCAAAAAATTGTTTTGAGAGATCTGCCATCGCTCGATGAGTGGTCCCATCGGAAACGACCCGGTTAAGATGTTCCGATTGAGGTTCCGGCATGGTGTCGCTTCAACAAGAAGCCCGGCGGCCCGGTCGAAAGCACTGCCGGGAAGCTGGGTTTCGAGGGCCTGGAATGCCGCATCCCGAACAGGATTCGGTATATTTCCTGGTTGATCCAGGAACTCGCGGTTGGTCTGATCGACCGCGAAAATTCGTGAACCATCATATTTGCCGATCTCGGACAACTTTTGTTGCAAATAGGGGAAATCCTGATCCTCTTCGAGCCAGATATTCACCGCTATATATCTGACCTTGCCCTCTGTCGTCAGATCTACCGCATTAAGGGATGAACGGTGCATACCGGCCCTGAGCGGAACCATGCTGCCTGATTTGTACATCAGATTGAGGAAACCCTCGAACCCGCCAAAATCGATGAATATCTGAGCGATGTACTCAATGGCGAGAGCCTGTTTGTCAATAGCCGGCCGGGAAATTCCGCGATTCGGCTTTAGCTCTGGATTTCTGATCTCGAGAACCTTCTGACCAAGGGTTGCAAAGAAATCCATAACCCTCGATGGAGTAGGAAAACTGGTGTTGTTCTTGAATATCGTCAAATGGTCGGGTCCGTGAAGAAACATGCCCAGAACCTTTTGGAAATCGATCTTCTTTCCGCCCGGAAGATCGTGAAACGCGCTTTTCGGATTCTGAATTTTTCGATACAAATCATCAAATAGTTGCGAGATTGGCGAGATGTCATTCTCCTTCAGAAACGATTTTTCCCCTTCACGAACTGCCGAGATGAATCCGGGATCTTGCTGAGCCCGAGCAAGAGAGAAAACTATTTCCGAACTGAACTCAGTAATACCTTGGTCGATCTCGTTGAAATGCCGCCTGAGAATTTCTCTTGCATCCTTTTTTTCCTGCTGAAACTGCTGGCGAAAGGACTGTGAGGAAAGATGGTAGACCCCAGCCATGGGAATCAGGGCGCAAAGCATGAATGCGAATCCGAACAGGATCCATAACCGCACCCGGTCTGTATCCCCGAACAAGAATAGTTTTAGGAGACCTCCGGAAACAATCCCCACGTAGAAAAATGAAAAGAGCAACCGGGCGGCAATTAGCAACGAGTTGCTTGCCTGAGGAAGACGCCTGGCAATGACAACCATGGGCCTATCGGGAGCATCGAGTTCACGGGCGCTGAGCACCAAACCATCATTCAAGGCCGGTGAATTGCCGCTATGGGGAAGGAAACTGCGCTCCGAAACCCACGATGGGGAAAGCGGGCTCCCGGCGGCCTGAATGGCGGGCTCGGGCGAACCCATTTTCTGAAGGTCCGGCTCTCGCTTCCAGGCCCGACTGAGAATCGGACGACCGCGCCCGTTTGTAGGGAAAAAGGCTATTCCCGCATCCGAACTGAAATCAAAGTTCCATAGCGCAACAAAGACCCGTCGGCATTGGTCACTGGTCTGACCTTGAAGGCGGGTTTTCGCCATGATAACGATACGGAATGGGCTGCTTTCCGGCAAGGAAAGCTCATCCCAGAAAAAGCCCTGTTTCCCTTGTTCGTTCTCATACTCTCCACAACAGCTTTGACAGGCATTCCGAAAAAGAACGGCGATCAGCGGAAATGACATCACTCCACGAAGGGAACTCTCTATCAATTGAACGTCAGCGCTCGCCACGATAGTCTCTTCGAGGAAAAATCTGGCCGTGGACTCCGGAAGATTGGCAAGCCCGAAATGACCGCCATTCCCCCAGATGGGGGCAGCGCAAGGCGATGCAAGATCGGCATTGCGCGGAACCCGAATCATTACAATTTCATTCGGAAACAACGACAATGCAGTCTTTCCGGGTTTCTGAATTGCTTCGTCCGCGATAGCCGCAAGGGCTTTGCCGGAAAGGATTTCGCCGGCAGCCAGGCGAACTGAAATCGAGGAGGTCAACGCTGCTTCCAGGCGCTTTACTAGCGCCCCGAAAAGATGGGCGGGGCTGAGGGAGCAAGAAACATGCTCCAGGTCTCGCAGATTCTTCTTTTCTGTCTCAACGAGCAGTTCCTGACGATCTTGAAATTCCAGGGATCTCAGCGAATGCTGAACGACGATGAACGGAACCATGAAAAGAAGCAGGGCCAGGGCAAACAGGCCAGGCCTCAAAAATTTCTTTTTCATTGGCATTTCTCATCCCGGTTTTTTGGGCATTCATTCGTCCGGGCGATGAGTTCCCAGGCTTCAGAGTGTTGAATGGCCTGGAAAACAAACCCTGGACAGGCTTGCATCACCGATTCTTCGCAAACGATTCGGGTTCTTGAGGTGAGCTTCGACAGCCCTTCAAGAGCCTCAGCCCGCTGGACGGGGAATCCGAAAACCTGATGCTCCCAGCGTTGGAGGGCCTTCCCGAAGGTCAATGCCACGAGTTCACCTGATGCAATCCCTATCCCGAACTCGTATGAAAACAGACCTTCGACTGCGCGTTTTGCTTGAATTGCGCTGACGCGCTCTTTAATGCAGAAGGCGGCCTCCAGAGCCCGTTCCTGGTGAGAAGGGGTTTTCCCGTCGTCGAGGAAGACGGCAACAACCGCATCCCCTATGAATTTATCGACAAAACCGCTCTGCGACTGCACTTCCTGGGCAAGAGCATCGAAATGATTGTTGAGAAGGCTAATTACGAGATCTGAGGGGTGTTTTTCCGACAACGTCGTGAAGCCCCTGATGTCGGAGACAAGAACGGAACCGACCTGTTTGAGACCGCTTTTGCCCGGCGAGATTCCGGCCATCACATCCGCCGCCAACGATCCGGAAACGAAACGGTCAAGATTCCGCCGTTCCCGGAGACCTTCGATCATTTCGTTAAATATCATCGATAGTTCCGTGAACTCGAGATTCCCGCTCAGGGAAAGGCTTTGTCCGAGATCACCCCGGGCCACAGCGCGAAGGCTTTCTTCCATCTTTTTTATTGGATAGAGAAGCTTTCGCGAAACGATCCATCCGACGAGAGATACGAGAAAACCCAAGGTCACCAGACCGCCCTTTAAAAGCCATTCCTCGTATTGGTTGCGCTTCTTGAGAGTTTCCAACGGGGTCACGGCGCCGAAGAGAAATGCGGGCGCCGTATAGCTTTGCTGAATAGTCAGATCGAAACCGTTCCGGGTCTCGGAAAAACCGGTTCGTTTGAAAGTGAAGGACTTG
Source organism: bacterium CG2_30_54_10 (assembly GCA_001872985.1). Taxonomy (GTDB): domain Bacteria; phylum Muiribacteriota; class Ozemobacteria; order Ozemobacterales; family Ozemobacteraceae; genus CG2-30-54-10. The sequence goes on from MNYA01000372.1 coordinate 4,352, forward strand.
AACCCCTCCATAACGCAATTTCCCGCGGGCGTGGTCCAGAAGCGGTCCGTGGGGGAAGGCACAATCGGAGCGAGCTTTTCCCGATCGTTCCGAACAACGCAGGAAAACCCATCTTCGCTTCCGGAATTTCTTTCGGCGATTGCCAAATGCAGGTATCGTTCGAATTGGAAATCCGGGCGCCAGAGCGTGAAAAGGAATGCCTCGACCCGGCCGCCTACCACAATTGCGTGGTGGATGTTGTACATTCGAGAGTCCTCCAGAATTACCGCTTCGGCGATTCCGAGCGTGGCAATGACGAGGGAAGCAGCACTTCGATAAGGGCTCAGTGTCCGCATGACATACCTGAACATTTCCGTTCGCTCCGAACCAAAGCCGGTTCCCTCGGGAATAGCGTCCAAGCCTTTTTCGAGCTCGAGGAAGCCGCTGGAAGTCCAGTCCTGGAAATAATCGATGATCGCGTTGCCCGATTCCTGAGTGACGAGCTCGTCGAAACGACGGAAGATCGAACCATTTCGGTCGAAGGCCAGGCATGCGACCAGCGGCAGGCCGGAATCTTGGAACCGCTGGAAAAGGGCGTTTACACAATACTTGTAGCCTTTGCCACGGTTTAGGATCCACCAAGGGATTTCTTTATCCACGGCAAGTTTATATTTATTTTTCTGATGCTCTCCTGAGACATCAAGGTTCTTGAAATAATCCAGGTTATCCTCCCGAATTGTTGCCATTTGCCGATCAAGAAGTCCCTGGAACTGCTGAAGGCCAAACAGGAGGCTGACGAACAATGGAATTCCCGCTATAAAAAGAAGCAGAATGAAAAATGTCGCGCGAACACTGACCCGCGGCAAGGAGCGGTTTTTGAAATACAACCCGGTTACGAGCATGAGAGTCGCAAAAACAATTCCATTGTACAAAAACAGGAACTCCCGCACGAATGTTTTCCCGGGTGAAACGGCCTTTGACACGATACATGCATCATAAGGCTTGTCCTCGGACAGAGGATACCTGATGCAAAGGAGTCCGGGAAACCGGGATGCCTTGCCCAGCGGCATCCGCAAAAGATGCCGGCAGAGCCGCCTTTTGAAACGTTTGAACCAGGGAAATCCGAGCAGTTTTTTATGAGCAATAATTTCCGGTTCGGAAGCCGTCGTCAGCCGATTGAGGAAAAACGGGTAACTGTCTTTCCGTTCCCAATGGCTGAGCTGCCACTCCAGGCCTTCTTTCCAGTCAAAAGGTGTCCGCCTCGGAAGCATCAACAGGAAGACCCCGACCTGCCGGCCTTGGCATCGGAGCGTGTTCCAGTAAATCCAGACTTCGGATCTGTTGAAGGTTCCTGGGGAGACCCGGCCGACCCGCATTTTTCCAAGTGTTTCCACCGAAAGAAACTCCCCGAACAATGCGCGGCACTTGTTGTTGATTTCAATTTTGCCCGGCTTCCCCTCGGCGGAATTGACCAATCCTCGAATGACCGGTTCCATCAGCCTGGAACCAATTTGTGCCAAGCCTTCCCCCCGCATGGATTTCCATCCATCTCCGGCAGGATTCCTTTCGAAAAGGTATACCGCACTTGAAGCAAGATCGTTCGGAAAAGTGCTTTTGCAAACCTGAACAAAATGCACGGAATCAATCGGCCTGCCGGGGCGGCTTTCCAGAAAATCCCCCATCCGGTCGCGAAGGCGGTTGGCGATTCTTTCATACTGTTTTTCAATTGATTGTCCGGATTGGATCTGTCCGATCAGCTCCAGGGAGGACGATTCCCAGGCTGCGAGGTCACGTTTGTTCCGATCCTTGATGGAGTAGTCATCAAGATAGCACAAGGCCGCCCATGGAAACAGGGCTAGCAGAAAAGCTGATATCAGAAAAAGGGTTTGGCGCATTGGAGCAGTTGTTGGGTAGAGTACAGCAACTCAAATCCTTGTTGCAAGTGCAAGATGGGGCATTGCAAGATGGGGCCGGGCAGCTTTATCCTGTTGTTGGGTCGGAATCCACGAGGCTAATGGGGGGAATAAGGTGTCGCATTTGACTCGATCAATCAATGTATGAATGGCCATGTAGTGCGACCGGTCGGTCCCCCCTGCGTTTACAATGAAAAACAGCGAAGATGGCAGCAAATCGTCCGGAAACTTTCATCAATTGCAAATGGGTAATTGCTGGTATATAAAAGGGATTAGGTATTTTGGAATTAGGATTCGAGAAAAGCCTGCGACAAGCGGAAATTAAACTCATTAAATCACAAATTTCAATGCGCTTTTGTAAAAACACAGGAAACCCTTGACTTTTATGCTATCCGGCCTTAGGATGACCGTTGCCTACGATGGAAGTGCTTTTTTTGGCTTTCAGAGCCAGGTTGGGGTTCCAACGGTTCAGGAGGAGCTTGAACGTGCCCTTGCGCTGGTTTTGGGCGAGAAGGTGCGAGTCCATGGCTCGGGTCGGACCGATGCCGGGGTGCATGCCTGTGGGCAGGTAATCCTGGTAAAGACTGGTTGTCCGATTCCGATTGACAAGTTAATCGTGGCGTTGAACGGGGCTCTGCGTTCCAGCATCCACGTCAAGAGTATTGAACGGTCCGAAAATGGGTTCCACCCCAGGTTCTCGGCCAAGGGCAAGCACTACCGGTACCTCTTCCGTGAGGTCGTTGAGCGAAGCCCCTTTCTGGAAAGGTTCTTCTTCCAGGTCGAAGATGCCCTTGATGTTCCGGCGATGCAAGCGGGCGCGGCCATGTTCCTTGGAGAGCACGACTTCTCGGCGTTCACTCGCTCACCTTTGACCAAGGAAAACCTCGTTCGGACCATTCTTGAAGTTCGTGTCGAGCAAAAGAATGCCCTGATCAACTTTGATGTGATAGGAACGGGGTTTCTGCACAACATGGTTCGCAACATGGCCAAAGCTCTTTTTCTCATCGGCCTTCACCGAATGGAGCCAAGCGAAATCCCGGAACTGTACCGTAATCAGAACCGCCGTCGGCTGGGAGCGCCGGCCCCTGCGGCTGGGCTGTATCTGATGAGGGTCATGTACTAACCGAAAGGAGGAACATTCGGTGAAGACGTTCGTACCAAGCGAAAGCCAGATCAAGCATGATTGGTTCATAGTCGATGCCAAGAACCAGGTTCTTGGCCGTCTGGCGACTCAGGTCGCCCACATCCTTAGCGGGAAAAACAAGCCCAGTTATCAGCCCAATTTCGACATGGGCGATTTCGTCGTGGTTGTCAATGCCGGAGAAATCCAACTCACTGGCGAAAAGGACCGCGACAAAATCCATTTCTGGCATACCGGTTTCGTCGGCCACATCCGTGGGGTTTCCTATGGGGATCTCAAGCGGAACAAGCCCGAATTCATGCTGTGGCTTGCCGTGAAGCGCATGCTTCCGCGCAACAAGCTCCGGAACCGCTGCCTTCGGAAACTCAAAGTTTACCCGGGAGCAGAGCATCCGCACGCCGCCCAGAAGCCAAAGACCGTTACGCTGTCCAAGTAAAGAAGGAGAAAGAAAAAATGCCGGAAACCATGTTTTGGGGCACTGGGCGCAGAAAGACCTCCACAGCCCGCGTTAGAATCGCTCAAGGCGCCGGGAAGATCCTCGTGAACTCCCGACCCTTTGAGGAGTATTTCCCGATCCCGCTCACGCGCAAGATCATCATGCAACCCCTCACCACAACCGAAAATGTCGGCAAGTTCGATGTTTATGCCAACATCGTCGGCGGTGGATCCTCCGGCCAGGCCGGCACCTTCAGG